>JANNEI010000226.1:0-7277 GCA_031378565.1 Burkholderiales bacterium | reverse complement strand
TCGACAAGACCGGCACCATCACGCTGGGCAACCGGCAGGCCTCCGGCTTCATGGCAGCCCCGGGTTTCAGCGAGCAGCAGCTCGCCGAAGCAGCCCGTCTGTCGTCCCTGGCCGACGAGACACCTGAGGGCCGCAGCATCGTGGCGCTGGCAAACCAGAAGTTCGGCCAGCGTGACAGCAAGCTCGACACGACGCAGGCGACCTTCGTGCCGTTCACCGCGCAGACGCGCATGAGTGGCGTCAACTGGCAGGGCCGCAGCATCCGCAAGGGTGCAAGCGATGCGATCCGCAAACACGTGGAAGCGCTGGGCGGCCGATTTGCACCGGAAGTGATTCGGGCCGTCGAAGACACCGCGCGCCGCGGCAGCACGCCGCTGGTGGTGTGCGACGCCGCGCAAGTGCTCGGTGTGGTGGAGTTGAAAGACATCGTCAAGGGCGGCATCAAGGAGCGCTTCGGCGAGCTGCGCCGCATGGGCATCAAGACCGTGATGATCACCGGGGACAACAAGCTGACCGCCGCCGCCATCGGTGCCGAAGCCGGCGTCGACGACGTGCTGGCCGAGGCCACGCCCGAGGCCAAGCTGGCGCTGATCCGCCAGTACCAGGCCGACGGCTACATGGTGGCGATGACCGGCGACGGCACCAACGACGCACCCGCGCTGGCGCAGGCCGACGTGGCGGTGGCGATGAACAGCGGCACGCAGGCGGCGAAAGAGGCCGGCAACATGGTCGACCTGGACAGCAACCCGACCAAGCTGATCGAGGTGGTCGAAATCGGCAAGCAGATGCTGATGACGCGCGGCTCGCTGACCACCTTCAGCATCGCCAACGACGTGGCGAAGTACTTCGCCATCATCCCGGCGGCGTTCGCGGTCACCTACCCGCAACTGGGTGCGCTGAACGTGATGCAGCTCGCCTCGCCCAACTCGGCCATCCTGTCGGCCGTGATCTTCAACGCGCTGATCATCGTGGTGCTGATTCCGCTGGCGCTGAAGGGCGTCAAGTACCGCGCGCTGGGTGCCGCCGCCCTGCTGCGCCGCAACGCGCTGGTCTACGGTCTGGGCGGATTGGTGGTGCCCTTCATCGGCATCAAGCTGATCGACATGCTGTTGTCGGTGCTCGGCCTCGTCTGAACCTGCGTTGCGAAGGAAACCATGAACACCTTGCTTCAATCCATCCGCCCTGCCCTTTCGGTCTTCGTGCTGCTCAGCGCGATCACGGGCATCGCCTACCCGCTGTTGGTCACCGGCGTCGCGCAGGCCGCGTTTGCGCACACGGCCAACGGCTCCATCGTCACGGTGGGCGGCCAGTCGGTGGGCTCGTCGCTGATCGGGCAATCGTTCAGCGCACCGAAGTACTTCTGGTCGCGCCCCTCGGCCACCGGCACGATGCCGAACAACGGTTCGGCGTCCGGCGGCTCCAACCTGGGGGCCAACAACCCGGCGCTGATCGACGCCGTCAAGGGCCGCATCGACGCCCTTCGCGCGGCCGACCCCGGCAACACGCAGCCGGTGCCGATCGATCTGATCACCACCTCGGGCAGCGGCCTGGACCCTGACATCAGCCTGGCAGCCGCGGCCTACCAGGCACCGCGAATTGCACGCGCGCGCGGCCTCGGCATCGACGCTGTGCAGGCCCTGATCGCAAGCCATGCGCAACAGCCCTGGCTGGGCGTGGTGGGTGAACCCCGCGTCAACGTGCTGGCCCTGAACCTGGCGCTCGACGGCAAGACAGCAGACACGACCACGACTCTGGCTCGCTAGACTGCGGCGATGTCCGACCAGCCTGAGCGCCCCGACCCCGACGAACTGCTGGCGCGAACGCAAGCCGCCGTCGCGAAGGCAGCGCGCGGCAAGCTGAAGATCTTCTTCGGCGCGTCGGCTGGCGTCGGCAAGACCTACGCGATGCTGAAAGCCGCGCAGCGCCTGCGCGAACAGCAGCTCGACGTGGTGGTGGGCATCGTCGAGACGCATGGGCGATCCGAGACGACCGACCAGTTGCAGGGGCTGGAACGGCTTGCGCTGCGCGCCGTCGACGTCAAGGGAAAGCAGATCCAGGAGTTCGATCTCGACACTGCGCTGGCGCGCAGACCCGGCGTGCTGCTGGTCGATGAACTGGCGCACAGCAACGCGGCGGGCAGCCGCCACCCGAAGCGCTGGCAGGACATCGACGAACTGCTGGACGCCGGCATCGACGTGCTGACCACCGTCAACGTGCAGCACATCGAGAGCCTGAACAACGTAGTCGGCGGCATCACCGGCATCCGCGTCTGGGAAACCGTGCCCGACCATGTGTTCGACACGGCCGACGAAGTGGTGCTGGTCGACCTGCCCACCGACGACCTGTTGCGCCGCCTGAAGGAAGGCAAGGTCTACCTGCCCGAGCAGGCGGCATCTGCGGTGCAGAACTTCTTCCGCAAGGGCAACTTGATGGCGCTGCGCGAACTGGCGCTGCGCCGCACCGCCGACCGTGTCGACGATGACGTGCGCAGCTACCGCCGCGAGCAGGTGGGCCGCGAAAGCCGCGAGGTCTGGCAGCTCAGCGACGCGCTGTTGGCCTGCGTGGGTGCCGAGCCGGGGGTCGACAAACTGCTGCGCGCCGCCAGCCGCCGGGCAGCGCGCAGCAACGCGCCCTGGCATGCCGTGTATGTGGAAACGCCCGCGCTGCAGCGCCTGCCCGAGGGGCGGCGGCGCGAGATCCTGCGCAGCCTGAAGCTGGCCGAGGCGCTGGGCGCGACCACCGCCACGCTGACAGCGCAAGACGCACCGGCGGCCATCGTGGCTTATGCGCGAGAGCACAACCTCGGCACGGTGGTGGCCGGTCGCGGGACACAGCCTCGCGACTGGTGGAAGCTGCGCTGGTTCCGCAGTGGCAGGCACTTTGCGGAGCAGGTGGCCGAGCTGGCACCGGAGATCGAATTGATGGTGGTGCCGCGCGACGCCACAGCGCCCGCGGCTGCCCTCTCGTCACGTGAAGGCGAGCGCAGCACGCGTCGCAACCAGTGGCCGGGCCTGGCCGTGGCTGCAGCCTCCAGCGCAGCGGTGTCCCTGCTGGCCACGCCGCTGCTGCCCTACCTGGACCTCGCCAACATCGTCATGCTGTTCCTGCTGGCCGTGGTCGCGGTCGCAGTGAAGTTCGGACGCCGTCCGGCGCTGGCGGCGGCCGTGCTCAACGTGGCGGCGTTCGACTTCTTCTTCGTGCCGCCGCGCTTCACCTTCGCGGTCAGCGACGCACAGTACCTGATCACCTTCGCCGTGATGATGATCGTCGGCCTGGTGGTCGGCCAGCTCACCGCGTCGCTGCGCTACCAGGCGCGCGTGGCGCGCTACCGCGAAGACCGCGCCCGCAGCCTGTACGAGATGGCGCGCGAGCTGGGCCTGGTGCTGACGCAGGAGCAGGTGGCCGAGATCAGCGACAAGTACGTCGAGCAGGCGTTTCGCGCGAAGGCATCGGTGCTGTTCCCGGATGAACACGATCGGCTGGTGAACGCGTCGCCCACCACGGGCAACGCACCGTCGCTGGACATCGCGCTGGCGCAATGGGCGTTCGACCACGCCGAGCCTGCCGGTGCCGGCACCGACACGCTGCCCGCCAGCCGCCCGCTGTATGTGCCCTTGAGAGCCCCGATGCGCACGCGCGGCGTGATCGTGGTCGAGCCGGCCAACCCGCGGCTGTTGATGATTCCCGAGCAGCGTCAATTGCTCGACACCTACGCCGCGCTGATCGCCATCGCCGTCGAGCGGGTTCACTTCGTGACCGTGGCGCAAGACACGCTTGTGGTGATCGAGACCGAGCGGCTGCGCAACTCGCTGCTGGCCGCGCTGTCGCACGACCTGCGCACGCCGTTGACGGCCCTGGTGGGCATGTCGGAAACGCTGGCGCTGGCGCTGGCGCGCCATGGCTCACCGCTGCACCCGGAAGCGCAGGCCATCACCGAGCAGGCGCTGCGCACGGCGCAACTGGTCAGCAACCTGCTGGACATGGCGCGGCTGCAGGCCGGTGCCATCACGCTGAAGCGTGACTGGCAGTCGCTGGAAGAACTGGCCGGAAGCGCCATCCGATCCATTGCGTCGGCCCTGAAGGCGCACCCGGTTCGCGTCGAACTGCCGGCCGACCTGCCTTTGCTGTACGGCGACGGCGTGCTGCTGGAACGGGTGCTGGTCAACCTGTTCGAGAACGCCGCCAAGTACACGCCGCCCGGCACACCGATCACCCTGAGCGCGCGGCAGGACGGCGCGGTGGTGCAGATCGACGTGACGGACGACGGCCCGGGCTTGCCCGCTGGCGACGCCGAAGACCTGTTCCGCAAGTTCAGCCGCGGCGACAAGGAATCGAGCACGCCTGGCGTCGGACTGGGGCTGGCCATCTGCCGCGCCATCGTGCAGGCGCACGGCGGCCGCATCAGCGCAGCCAACCGCACGCCACCGCAGCATGGTGCGGTGTTTCGATGGTCGCTGCCGCACAAGCAGGCTCCTGCCATCCACGAGCACGACACGGCTAACGCATCCGTGCCGGCCGCACCCGCTCTGGTCGCTTCAGCGCCCGTACCATGAGCGACATGGACAGTCCCGCGCGCTTGCTGCTGATCGAGGACGACCCGGCGATCCGCCGTTTCGTGCGGCAGGCGCTGGAAGCGGCCGGCCACCAGGTGTTCGAGGCCGAGACGCTGCAACGCGGTCTGATCGACGCCGCCACGCGCAAGCCCGACCTGATCGTGCTCGACCTGGGGCTGCCCGACGGCGACGGCATTGACCTGATTCGCGACCTGCGCGGCTGGAGCGCACTGCCGGTGATCGTGCTGTCGGCCCGCGTGGGCGAGTCCGACAAGATCGAGGCGCTGGACGCCGGTGCCGACGACTACCTGGTCAAGCCGTTCTCGGTGGGCGAACTGATGGCCCGCGTGCGGGCAGCGCTGCGTCGCCATGCGGGCGGCGGGTCGCCGGTGCAAAGCGTGCTGAGCTTCGGCGACTGCGAGATCGACCTGGCGCGCCGCAGCGTGCGCCGGGGCGGCGAACATGTTCACCTGACGCCGGTGGAATACAAGCTGCTGGCCGCTGTGGCGAGCCGCGAGGGGCAGGTGTTGACGCACCGGCAATTGCTGCGCGAGGTCTGGGGGCCGGGCAGCGTGGAGCACAGCCACTACCTGCGCATCTACATGGGCCACCTGCGCCGCAAGCTGGAGCTCGATCCGGCGCAACCCGCGCACTTCCTGACCGAGACCGGGGTAGGCTACCGCTTCATCGCACAACCGCGAGGCGGCGCGGCAACCTCTGCGGCCGCCTAGTGTTTTTCTTTGGCGTGGTTGATGGTGTATTTCGGAATCTCGACCGTCACGTCCTGCTGCGACAGGATGGCCTGGCACGACAGGCGCGACTGCGGCTCCAGCCCCCAGGCGCGGTCGAGCAGGTCTTCTTCGCTCTCGTCCATTTCGCCGAGCGAGTTGAAGCCCTCGCGCACGATGACGTGACAGGTGGTGCAGGCGCAGCTGAGTTCGCAGGCGTGCTCGATGTTGATGTCGTTCTCGAGCATCGCCTCGCAGATCGAGGTGCCTGTGGGCGCTTCGATCTGGATGCCCGCAGGGCAGTACTCGGGGTGCGGCAGGATTTTGATGATGGGCATTGCAATCAGATCTCTTCTACGCTGCGTCCCGCGAGCGCGCGGCGAATTCCGCGGTTCATGCGTTCGGCCGCAAAGGCCTCGGTGCCCTTGGCCAGTGCCTCCACCGCCGCGTCGATCACGTGGTGGTCATCGCCCTCACGGCAGGCTTCCAGCGCCGCCAGCAGCGCCTGAATCGACGCGTGCTCATCGGCGCTCAGCAAGTCGCCATCGGCGGCCAGCGCCGAACGGGTGGCCAGCAGCATGCGCTCGGCCTCGACAGCGGATTCACGCAGGCTGCGCAACCGCATGTCGCCCTCTGCGGTGCTGAAACTCTCGGTCAGCATGCGTGCCACTTCTTCGTCGCTCAGGCCGTAACTGGGCTTGACGGTGATCGACGCCTCGACGCCCGAGACTTCTTCGCGCGCGCTAACGGCCAGCAGCCCGTCGGCATCGACCTGGAAGCTGACCCGAATGCGCGCCGCACCGGCCACCATCGGCGGAATGCCGCGAAGCTCGAAGCGCGCCAGCGAACGGCAGTCGCTCACCAACTCGCGCTCGCCCTGCACCACGTGAACAGCCAGCGCGGTCTGGCCGTCCTTGAAGGTGGTGAAGTCCTGACCCCGCGCGGTCGGGATGGTGCTGTTGCGCGGGATGATGCGTTCGACCAGCCCGCCCATCGTTTCCAGGCCCAGCGACAGCGGAATCACGTCGAGCAGCAGCAGGTCGGCGGCACCCGCGTTGCCGGCCAGCGCGTTGGCCTGAATGGCCGCGCCGAGCGCGACCACTTCATCCGGGTTCAGATTGGTCAGCGCAGGCTTGCCGAAAAATTCGGCCACCGCCGCCTGCACCATCGGCATGCGGGTCGAGCCGCCGACCATCACCACGCCCTGCACGTCGGCCTTGTCGGCCTTGGCGTCGCGCAGCACCTTGCGCAGCGCGGCCAGCGTGCGCGCGAGCAGATCCTTGCCGAGGGACTCGAACTCGTCGCGGGTGACACGCACCGACAACTCGCCGCCGTTCAGCGGGCAGGCCAGCGTGGCGTGGTCGGTGGCGGAAAGCTTTTCTTTCGCGGCACGCGCGGCCACCAGCACGGCGCGCTTGTCTTGCGCGGTGTCGGCCGTGAGGCCCGCCTGCACCAGCGCCCAGTCGGCCAGCAGGCGGTCGAAGTCGTCACCGCCCAAGGCCGAATCGCCGCCGGTCGCAACCACTTCGAAGACACCGGCGGTCAGCCGCAGCAATGAAATGTCGAAGGTGCCGCCGCCGAGGTCGTAGATGGCGTAGAGGCCTTCCGAGCCGTGTTCGAGGCCGTAGGCGATGGCCGCCGCGGTGGGCTCGTTGATCAGGCGCAGCACGTTCAGGCCGGCCAGTTGCGCGGCGTCCTTGGTGGCCTGGCGCTGCGCATCGTCGAAGTAGGCCGGCACCGTGACGACGGCACCGAACAGTTCGTCGTCGAAACTGTCTTCGGCTCGAAAGCGCAGCGTGGCCAGAATTTCGGCCGACACTTGCACCGGCGACTTGATGCCGTCGATGGTCTGGATTTGCACCATGCCCGGCGTGTCGATGAAGTCGTACGGCAGTTTGGCGCGGTCGGCAATGTCGGCCTGGCCACGTCCCATGAAGCGCTTGACCGAGACTATGGTGTTGCGCGGATCGGTGGCCGCTTCAGCGAGCGCGTCGTG
>JANNEI010000415.1:0-3350 GCA_031378565.1 Burkholderiales bacterium | reverse complement strand
GCAACAACCTGCAGGTCTGGACGGGCGCGCACATCTCACGCGTGTTGACCGAAATGACCGACCAGGGCCTCAAGGCCGTCGGCGTGGAAGTGATTCCGCGCCTGCACCGGGGTGGCGGGGGCGGCGCGCCCATCCACGTGCGCTGCCGGGGTGAGGTGGTGCTGTGTGCCGGTGCCGTCGGCACGCCGCAGTTGCTGCAACTGTCGGGCATCGGCCCGGCCGAACTGCTGCGCCAGAACGGCATCGAGGTGCGCCACGATCTGCCCGGCGTCGGCGAGAACCTGCAAGACCACTTGCAGATCCGCGCCGTCTACCAGGTCGAGGGTGCGAGCACGCTGAACACCAGCGCGGCGTCGCTGTGGGGCAAGGCCAAGATCGGCGTCGAATACGCCTTCAAGCGCAGCGGCCCGATGAGCATGGCCCCGTCGCAGCTCGGTGCCTTCACGCGCAGCGACCCGTCGCAACCGCACGCCAACTTGCAGTACCACGTGCAGCCGCTGTCGCTCGACGCGTTCGGCGAGCCGCTGCACCGCTTCAACGCCTTCACCGCGAGCGTGTGCAACCTGAACCCGACCAGCCGAGGCCACGTTCGCATTCGCAGCGGCCACCAGGCCGACGCGCCCAGCATCCGCGCCAACTACCTCAGCACCGAAGCCGACCGGCACATCGCCGCGCAGTCATTGCGCGTCACGCGCGGCATCGTGGCCCAGCCCGCGCTGGCGAAGTACCGGCCGGTCGAGTTCAAACCCGGTGTCCAGTTCCAGACCGATGCCGAACTGGCGCAACTGGCCGGCGACATCGGCACCACCATCTTTCACCCGGTCGGCACCGCGAAGATGGGCCCGGCCCGCGACGCGATGGCGGTGGTCGATGCGCGCCTGCGCGTGCACGGCGTGCAAGGCCTGCGCGTGGCCGACGCCAGCGTGATGCCCACCATCACCAGCGGCAACACGAACTCGCCGACGTTGATGATTGGGGAGCGGGCGGCGGGGTGGATGTTGGGGGATGTGCCGTAGCCATTACATGGCTGCTCATCAACGGCGCCGGCGCTGCGCATGCCCTCCACGCCCGTTGAAAGACTCGACCGCAGACCGATCTACGCATCAACCGGAGCCCAGTTCTGTAGCGATCCCGTGCAAGTAAGCAAATGGTTTAGAGTCGTCTTTGATCTTCTGGGCACGCTTCAAACTTCCTGGTGAAAACTTGATCCCACTGACAAAACCTCCTACTAGGCCACCCGTAGTAAGCGGAAGATCAAAGTACGTTGCAGCTGTCATTCCAACAGCAACGCCTGCAAAGGAACTTGCTAACATGTATTCAATCTTGCAAGAGGCCATTAGACGCTTTACAAATGTTTCCGAGAAGACTTGATTCCAGTCGGAAATTGCGGCGTCAACCCGCGTCTTGCATGCCAGCATCGCACGCGCCGGATCGCCAGACGAAGATATCTCCTGGTATAGCCTAACCATTTCTATCCGGAGAGCCAGCAACTCGCTCTGGCGCTTCTCCTTGAATCGAAGAATGTCTTCTAGCGGAGTATCCTTCGTTGCCGACGGTAATGCGTTGTAGAGCTCAATCTCAATCGACCTGTTGCTGATGGCGTTTCGAGGAGCAACAATAAATTTGGATGGCTGGGCCAGCGCCCAACTACCGGGCTGCATTCGCTCTCTTCGTTCTAGTGCCGCAAACTGAATTACCGCATCCGCTTCGTCCATTGATTCCGCATACAGTGGAGGCAAGACAGTCCTTTCCATGATGCCGATCGACATTAAGAACTCCATCTCCGGCGAGGGGTGAAACCTGTAGTTCTCAGTCTCAGGCATATCCATCTTGTCCCAGTATAGAAGCCAACGGCGCAGGTCGGCAGGGTCAGGCCCCCCTGAGTACTTTCGCATTAAGTCGGCTAAGTCGTCTAGGAATAGAGGGCTCCCACCACCGTTTGATATCCCAATCTTTACGAATCCCCTTAGTTCCTCCTGCGGGGGTGGATTTAGCAGCGTTGGAATTACGATACCTAGTTCGTGCATAAGCTGACTCCAAAATACCATGTCAATCAAGCAAGCAGACCACCGCAATCAAGTGTCAATGTTTATGTTGACGATTCATCGCTGATCGCACGCGGCACAGCTTCTCGGCTGAAGCCCGCTGCGTCTACTTCATGCCCTGCGGGAATGCCGCGTCACATAGTCTCGAAGCACGCCGTCCATTCGAGACTGCCAGCCGTCTCCGGTCGACTTGAAGTACGCCAGGACCTCTGGGCTGTAGCGTACGGAAACCAGTTGCTTCGGACTCTCGGACTTCGGGCGACCCCGCAGCGCACGCATTGGCAGCATCGCCTTCAACTGTTTTGGCGTCAGCGGCTGTGCATCCGGATCGCTCTTGGCGGCGGCGGTGATCGCTTTGTCCTCTTGAGTGCTTGGCATCACGATGCTGGGCCGCTTAGACATTTTCGACATAGTGCTTCACCTCACGACGATTGGCTCGGCGCAGGCTGATCACGCGCCGTACTTCCCCACGATCCACAAAGGCCACGTAGTACAGGATCTCCGTTCTCGGCGCGAGCGCAATCATGCGCAACTCGTCGTACTCAAAACGGTCATCGACCCATACCAAAGCGGCTTCCCAATCCAGTTCGCACGCCAGCACCAGAGAGACACCGTGCTTCGCTCGGTTCCCTGTGTCTTTGGCAGGATCGAACTCGATTCTCATAAATTACTGTAGCTACAGTAATTAGCTTTGTCAAACAATGCGGATTGAAGCAGGTCGCTTGGCTCGGTTCAGTTTCGAGCCGCTGTCGTCGCCCCGCGCCGCGCCCGCAGCAGCAGCCACACGACGATGCTCACGTTCAGCAAATTCCACGCGAGGCCGTTGACGAAGGCGGCGCGGTAGGAGCCGGTCAGGTCGAAGATGGCACCCGACATCCAGCCGCCCAGCGCCATGCCGAACAGGGTGGCCATCAGCACCGTGCCGACGCGCGCGCCGGCCTCGCGCGGGGTGAAGTATTCGCGCACGATCAGCGCGTAGCTGGGCACGATGCCGCCCTGGAACAGGCCGAACAGAATCGACACCACGTACAGCGACACCAGGCCGTTGAGCTGCAGGAACAGCAGCAACGCAATGCCTTGCAGCACCGAGCCCAGCAGCAGGGTGCGCAGGCCGCCGATGTGGTCGGAAATCCAGCCCGACGCCAACCGGCTGACGATGCCGAAGCCGAGCATCAAGGCCAGCATCTCGGCCCCGCGCGCCGCACCGAAGCCGAGGTCGCCGCAGTACGCCACGATGTGGACCTGCGGCATCGACATCGCCACGCAGCACGAGACGCCGGCCACGCACAGCAGGGTCTGCAAGAC
>JANNEI010000396.1:0-5683 GCA_031378565.1 Burkholderiales bacterium | reverse complement strand
GCAGCGCATCCGCACGCGCGGCGGCAAGGACCATCTTCTGCAGGTCTACGTGCGCCCTGGCGACCTGGGCAAGACCGACCATGCCATGAACTCGCTGGTCGCCTCGGTGCTGTGGGACGAGGCGCGCTTCAAGCTGCCGCTGGACCTGGAGCGCTTCATGATCGTCGCGGTGGGCGACTTCAACATGGGTGCGATGGAAAACAAGGGGTTGAACATCTTCAACACCAAGTTCGTGCTTGCCAACCCGGCCACCGCCACCGACGCCGACTACGCAGGCATCGAGAGCGTGGTCGGCCACGAATACTTCCACAACTGGACCGGCAACCGCATCACCTGCCGCGACTGGTTCCAGCTCAGCCTGAAGGAGGGCCTGACGGTTTTCCGGGATCAGGAATTCAGCATGGACATGGCGGGCAGCGCCACCGCCCGTGCCGTCAAGCGGATCGAGGACGTGCGCCAGTTGCGCCAGCTCCAGTTCCCCGAAGACGCCGGCCCGATGGCGCACCCGGTGCGGCCCGACAGCTACCTGCAGATCAACAATTTCTACACCGCCACGGTGTACGAAAAAGGCTCCGAGGTCGTGCGCATGATGCAGACCCTGGTGGGCCGCGACGGCTTTGCCCGCGGCATGACGCTGTACTTCGAACGTCACGACGGCCAGGCCGTGACCTGCGACGATTTTGCCCAGGCCATCGCCGACGCCAACCCCGCCAGCGAGTTGTCCCGCCAACTGCCGCAGTTCAAGCGCTGGTACTCGCAGGCCGGCACGCCGCGCCTGACCGCACGCGGCCGCTACGACGCACCCAGCCGCACCTACACACTGGGCATCGAGCAGCACCTGGCGGGTGCCGAGCCCTTCGTGGTGCCGATGGCGGTGGGGCTGCTGACGCGCGAAGGCCGTGCCCTGCCGCTGCAACTGGAAGACGAAGCGCAGGCTGCCGGCACCGAGCGCGTGCTGGTGCTCAACGACACCAAGAGCTTCTTCACCTTCGTCAATCTCGACGCCGAACCGGTGCCCTCGCTGCTGCGCGGCTTCTCGGCCCCGGTCACGCTGACCGACGGGTTGAACGACGCCGACCTGCTGATCCTGCTGCACCACGACACCGACCCCTTCAACCGCTGGGAAGCCGGCCAGCGCGTGGCGCTGAACCGCTTGCTGGCGGCCGTGAACGCAGGCACCGCGTTGACGCTGGACAGTGCCTTCATCGATGCCATGCGCGCCGTCCTGCGCCACCCGACGCTGGACGCCGCGTTCAAGGAACTCGTGCTCACGCCACCGAACGCGGCCTACGTGGCCGAACAGCTTGCGGTGGTGGACCCGCAGCGCATTCATGTGGCCCGTGAAGCCCTGCGCTCCCAACTGGCACAGGCGCTGCACGCCGATTGGGAGTGGGCTTTCGAGACGCACCAGGTTCAAGGCGGCTACTCGCCCGACCCGGTGTCTTCCGGCAAGCGATCGCTGGCCAACCTGGCGCTGGCCATGCTGTGCCTGAACGCGGCCGCCAGCGGCGACGCGGTGTGGCCCGGCCGCGCCTACCAGCGCGTGAAGGATGCGGCCAACATGACGAACCGCTTCGGTGCCTTGGCGGCGCTGGTCTATTCGCATGCCGAGCTGGCCTCGCCGGCTTTGGCGCACTTCCACGCGCTGTTCAAGGACGAGGCGCTGGTGATCGACAACTGGTTCTCGCTGCAAGCCGCGGCCCCTGAAACCGACGGCCGCGTGTTTGCCCGCGTCAAGCAGTTGCTGAAACACCCCGACTTCTCGATGAAGAACCCGAACAGAGCGCGCAGCCTGCTCGGCGTGCTCACGATGCGCAACCCCGCCGCGTTCCACCGCGCCGACGCCGCAGGCTATGTGCTGTGGGCCGACCGCGTGCTCGAACTCGACAGCATCAACCCGCAACTGGCCGCACGCATCGCCCGCGCGATGGACCTGTGGGGCCGGCTGGCCGAGCCCTACCGCAGCGCCGCCCGCGAAGCCGTCGCCCGCGTGGCGGCCAAGGCCGACCTGTCCGGCGACGTGCGCGAGATCGTCACGCGCGCCTTGGCCGTCTGATCCGACACCAGGAATCTGCTCAACATGGCGACGAAGAAGAACGCGTTCTACGCGCAGTCCGGCGGCGTCACCGCCGTCATCAACGCGTCGGCCTGCGGCGTGATCGAAACTGCGCGCAAGCACCCCGAGCGCATCGGCAAGGTGTACGCCGGCCGCAACGGCATCATCGGCGCGCTGACCGAGGATTTGATCGACACCGGCCGCGAGAGCGACGCCGCCATCCGCGCGCTGCGCTCGACCCCGGCGGGTGCCTTCGGCTCGTGCCGCTTCAAGCTCAAGTCGATCGAGGCCAACCGGCGCGAATACGAACGCCTGATCGCCGTCTTCAAGGCGCACGGCATCGGCTACTTCTTCTACAACGGCGGCGGCGACTCGGCCGACACCTGCTTCAAGATCAGCCAGTTGTCCGAAGCCATGGGCTACCCGCTGCAGGCCATCCACGTTCCAAAGACCATCGACAACGACCTGCCAATCACCGACTGCTGCCCCGGCTTCGGCTCGGTCGCCAAGTACGTGGCGGTGTCGGCGCTCGAAGCCTCGCTGGACGTGCGCTCGATGGCCAAGACCTCGACCAAGGTCTTCGTGATGGAAGTGATGGGCCGCCACGCCGGCTGGATTGCGGCGGCCGGCGGGCTGATCGAAGACCACGGCATCCCGGTCGTCATCCTGTTCCCCGAGATCGAGTTCGACCGCCCCCGCTTCGTTGCGCAGGTCGACAAGCTGGTCAAGTCGCACGGCTACTGCACCGTGATCGTCTCCGAGGGCTGTCATCACCCCGACGGCAGCTTTCTGGCAGAACAGGGCTCGCGCGACGCCTTCGGCCACGCCCAGCTCGGCGGTGCCGCGCCGGTGGTCGCACAGGTGGTGAAAGAAGCGCTGGGCCACAAGTTTCACTGGGCCGTGGCCGACTACCTGCAACGCGCAGCCCGCCACATCGCGTCGAAAACCGACGTCAAGCAGGCCTACGAGCTGGGCAAGAAGGCCGTCGAACTGGCGCTCAAGGGCCACAACGCCGTGATGCCCACCGTCGAGCGAATCAGCGACGATCCGTACAAATACCGCATCGGCGTGGCAGCGTTGTCGCAGGTCGCGAACGTCGAAAAGTTCATGCCGCGCGACTTCATCACGAAAGACGGTTTCGGCATCACTGCCAAGTGCCGGCGCTACCTGCTGCCGCTGATCCAGGGCGAGGATTCGCCGAAGTATCAGGGCGGCTTGCCGGTCTACGTGACGCTGAAGAACCTGAGCGTGCCGAAGAAGCTGCCAGCCTTCGAACTGAACTGAGCGCAGGCCTTTCACACAGCGTCGCTACGCTACAATTCGCCGCTTCACGCCGGTGTAGCTCAGTTGGTAGAGCAGCGCATTCGTAATGCGAAGGTCGGGAGTTCGACTCTTCTCACCGGCACCATTGAAACAAGCACTCAGCCCGTCTCGCAAGGTCGGGCTTTGTTGTTTGTGGGCTGCTTTCAATTCGCGACGAAACCAAACCGCCGCACCGAAGTCCGACCCAGCCAATGACCCAGCCATCCTCTCACCCCATGACTCTGCTGCGCGTCGCGAACGCCGTCACAGCAGGTGTGCGCGCCTGGCGCGTCATCCTGATTCTGCTCATTGCCTGCATCGCGGTGCTGGCGCTGATGCCCGTGCCGCCGCCCGACCTCGACATCGGCTGGGACAAGCTGAACCACCTGGTCGCATTCACCAGCCTCGCCTTCGCAGCCACCTTGAGCAGCCCGGCATCGCGCCGCACGCGCGTTTGGTTGCTGGTCGCCCTGCTCGGCTTCGGCGGCTTGATCGAGGTGTTCCAGTTGTTCGTTCCGGGCCGCTCGGCCGAGTGGGCCGACCTGATGGCTGACGCCGCAGGTATCGCCTTCGGTGCGGTGGTGGCGAGCTGCCTGCTGGGTGTGTTGACCGCAGTGGAAGCTCGAAAGCGCTGAGTCGGCGCGGGCTGCTGATCGGCTGCGCTGCGACTGCGTTCAGAACACGGGCAATCGCAGGCGGGCTGGCATGGATCGGCGGCAAGCGTCATGCTTGGATCACCTGGGTTCCCGGACGAGGTCGCCATGAGCTACGAACTGCGCCTGCTCCTGCCGCAACTGCTGCGGCGATTCATCCCAATCCTCTGCGGTCTGGCCTTGGGCACCGCACCGGTGCTGGCGCAGAACACCGATCCGCCGCCCAGCCCGATGACGCTGCAGCAGGCCAGCATGGCCAAAGCCCTCGAGCGGGCACAGGCCGCCGTGGTCGGGGTCAGCAGCGTCGCGGTCGAGGGTGCGGGCTCCGCCGCCACGCTCGGCCGTGAGCGGCAGGGTTCGGGCGTGGTGATCGGTGCCGACGGATTGGTGCTCACCATCGGCTATGTGATCCTGGAGGCCGACCGCGTCGAGTTGCGGCTCTCCGGCGAGCGCAGCGTGCCCGCACGGGTCGTAGGCTATGACCTGGCGACCGGCTTCGGGCTGCTGCAGGCGCTGGCACCGCTGCGCACCGAGCCCGTGCCACTCGGCGCATCGGACACCTTCTCGGGTGACGAGCCGCTGGTCATTGCAAGCGGCGGCAGCGGCGGCGGGTTCAGCCTGGCGCGCCTGCTCTCGCGCCGCCCGTTTTCGGGCTACTGGGAATACCATATCGAGGGCGCATTGTTCACCGCGCCTGCCCGCTTCGACCACAGCGGCGCGGCGCTGTTCAACACCAACGGCGAACTCGTCGGCATCGGCTCGCTCATCGTCGGTGACGCAATGGCCGACGGCATGCCGCCGGTGCGAGGCAACATGTTCGTGCCGATCGATCTGTTGAAGCCCATCCTCGGCGAGATGCGCGAACGCGGGGCCTCGCGCAGCAGCACCCGGGCCTGGCTGGGCCTGAACTGCGTCGAACACGAAGGGCAGGTGCGTGTGTTGCGTCTGACGGAATCGGGCCCGGCCGACGATGCGGGCCTGCGTCCTGGTGACCACATCGTCAGCATCGACGGGACGCCCGTCGTCAAGCTTGAAACGTTCTACAAGACACTGTGGAAAAGCGATGCCGAGCGCGAAGTCACGCTGGAAATTCGCCGCGACGGCACCGTGCAATCAGTGAAGCTGCAAGCGGTCGACCGGATGAAGACATTGCGGCGTCCGCAAGGCGTTTAGGTGGAGCCAGGCCTGCTCCTGGTGCGGCATTGCGCGGCAGGCGGGCTGGGTTGCTGATTGCCCTGCAAATCGCGCAACGAAACGCTTTCGCTGATCGCACGCTCAGCCATGCCGCTCGCCAGCGCCTCGGTCTCAACCACGTCCACGCGGAACGGCAGGTCACTGGCCTCGAACTGATCACGCAAGTCGGCACGCTGCAGCCAGGTCAACCGCGCAGGCTGAACGAACAGCAAATCGAGGTCCGAGAACGGACGCGCGAGACCGGTGGCGCGCGAGCCGAAGACGCGCACATCTGCACCCGGCACGACGCGGTCGACGATGGCTCGAACGGCCTGCGCCTGGGCTGGCGTCAACGCCGCGGCCAGCGCCTCAAAATGTCGCGAGGTATCAGCTTGCAAGGCTTGCCTCCAGAGCGGCGAGCAAGGCAGCAGCGTCCGCTGAGAACGCCGAGGCGCGCGCGGCCAATGCCTGTGCCTTTGCCTCGTCATACGCATGGCTG
>JANNEI010000372.1:0-7495 GCA_031378565.1 Burkholderiales bacterium | reverse complement strand
TGGATGTGGGCGCTCGGCCTGGGCATGGGCTTGTGCTCGCTGGTCCCCTCGTTGTGGCTGCGCAAGCCGGTGATGGTGGCCTGGTCGACGCCCGGCGCGGCGGTGCTGGCCACCGCGGGCGCGAGCGGCAGCTTCGGCATGGCCGAGGCCACCGGCGCGTTCCTCGTCTGCGCCGCGTTGATCACGCTGTTCGGCGTCACCGGCTGGTTCGAGAAACTGATGGGCCGCATCCCGATGCCGATCGCCAACGCCTTGCTGGCCGGCGTGCTGGCGCGCTTCGGGCTCGACGCTTTCGTGGCGCTGAAGTCGGCGTTCGCGATGGTGCTGTTGATGCTGCTGGCCTATCTGGTCGGCCGCCGATTCTGGGCGCGCTACGCGGTGCCCGGCGTGCTGGCGGTGGGCACCCTGTTTGCCGCACTCGACGGCCAGCTGAACCTGCAGGGCGTGCAGTGGAGCCTGACGCTGCCGCTGTTCACCGCGCCGGCGTTCACGCTGCAGGCGGTGGTCAGCCTGGCGCTGCCGCTGTTCGTGGTCACGATGGCATCGCAGAACCTGCCGGGCGTCGCGGCCATTCGCGCCTCGGGCTTCGAGATGCCGCTGTCGAAGATCATCACCCTCACCGGCGTGGCGACGCTGCTGCTGGCGCCTTTCGGTGCCTTCGCGCTGAACCTGTCGGCCATCACCGCGGCCATCTGCATGGGCCGCGAGGCGCACCCCGACCCGGCGCGGCGTTACGTGGCGGCGGCGGTGTGCGGCGGGCTGTATTGCGTGATCGGCCTGTTCGGTGCGGCCGTCACCGGCGTGCTGACCGCCTTTCCGCGCGAACTGGTGGCGGCCATCGCCGGGCTGGCGCTGCTGGGCACCATCGGCGGCGGGCTCGGCTCGGCGTTGAAGGACGACGCCCACCGCGAGGCTGCGCTGATCACCTTCCTGGTGACGCTGAGCGGCCTCAGCCTGTGGGGCATCGGCTCGGCGTTCTGGGGCGTGGTGGCCGGCGCGCTGGCGCTATTTGTGCAACAGTGGCGGCCCCGCCGCGCCGTCTCCAACTGACCATGAAACTGCTGTTCATCGCCGACCCGCTCGAAGGCTTCAAGACGATCAAGGACACCACCTTCGCGATGATGCGCGAGGCTGCGTCGCGCGGCCATTCGCTGCTGGCCTGCGAGCCGAAAGACCTGATGTGGCGCAGCGGCGGCAAGGTCACCGCCTTCGTGCGCGAGATCACGCTCACCGGCCACGCCACCGAGTGGTTCACGTCGGCGCAGCAGGCCCCCGACGAGGTGCCGGTGGCGCTGGCCGACGTGGGCGCGGTGCTGATGCGCAAGGACCCGCCGTTCGACAGCGAATACTTCTACGCCACCCACCTGCTGGAGCAGGCCGAGCGCGAAGGCGCGCGCGTCTTCAACAAGCCGGCCGCGCTGCGAGACCACCCCGAAAAACTCGCCGTCATGGAGTTCGCGCAGTTCATCGGCCCGACGCTGGTGACGCGCGACGCGGCCGACATCCGACGCTTTCATGCCGAGCACCGCGACATCATCCTGAAGCCGCTCGACGGCATGGGCGGCATGGGCATCTTCCGCGTCGGCCCCGACGGCCTGAACCTGGGCAGCATCACCGAAACACTGAACCGGAACGGCGCGCAAACCGTGATGGTGCAGCGTTACCTGAGCGAGATCACGCAGGGCGACAAGCGCATCCTGATCGTCAACGGCGAGCCCGCGCCGTTCGCGCTGGCGCGCATTCCGCAAGGCAGCGAAATTCGCGGCAACATGGCGGTCGGCGGCAAGGGCGTGGCGCAGCCGCTGAGCCCGCGCGACCGCCGAACCGCCGAGCACATCGGCCCCATCCTGGCGGCGCGTGGCCTGCTGCTGATCGGCCTGGACATCATTGGCGACAGCGTGACCGAGATCAACGTCACCAGCCCGACGGGCTTTCAGGAAATCACCCAGCAAACCGGCTTCGATGTGGCGAAGATGTTCATCGATGCGCTGGAGGCAGCGCTGGCGACGCAACTTTGAGCGCCGGGTACATGTGCCAGCGCGTGAAAGGAAACGCGCTTTGCGCACCGCGCATCGTGCCCTGCCCCAGGTCGCCGCTGGGCTTCGTGGCCAGCAGCTGGAACAGCGAAATCCAGCCGCGCTCGAAACTCATCGCGCTGCCCGCCAGGTACATGCGGTAGGCGCGCACCGTGGCCTCGTTGGTGACGCGGCGGGCCGCATCGAGCTGCTGTTCCAGCGCGTCCGACCAGGCCCACAGCGTGCGCGCGTAGTGCGGGCGCAGGTTCTCGGCGTCCACCAGTTCCAGCCCGCCCTGCGCCAGCCGATGTGCCACGCGCGACACATGCTCCAGCTCGCCGCCGGGAAAGATGTACTTGTCGATGTAGTCGCCCATGCCCGCGCCCAGCTGCGCGTTGTCCAGGCCGCCGGCCGTGATGCCGTGGTTCATCACCAGGCCACCGGGTTTCAGCAGCCCGGCCAGCGTCGAAAAATAGTGGGCCAGGTTGGGGCGGCCCACATGCTCGAACATGCCGACCGAAGCGATGCGGTCGAAGCCCGCGTCCGCAGTCAGGTCGCGGTAGTCCAGCCGGCGCATCTCGACCTGCCCGCGCAAGCCGCGCTCGTCGATCAGCCGGTTCACGTGGGCGTGCTGGTTGCGCGACAGCGTGATGCCGACCGCCTGCACCCGGTAGTGCTGCGCGGCCCACAGCAGCAGGCCGCCCCAGCCGGCACCGATGTCCAGAAAGCGCAGCCCCGGCAGCAGTTGCAGCTTGCGGCAGATGTGATCGAGCTTGGCCTCTTGCGCCTGTGCCAGCGTCATTTGCGGCTGCTCGAAATAGGCACACGAATAGACGCGCCGCGGGTCGAGCCAGAGCGCGAAGAACTCGTCCGACACGTCGTAGTGAAACTCGATCTGCGAGGCGTCGCGCTGCGGCTGGTGCTGCCACCGCGAGCGCCATGAATGCGCCCAGCGCGTCAGCCGCTCGAAGGCACCTGTCTTCACCGGGTCACCCACCAGCGCGGCCGCCACGGCCATCACGTCGCTCATCGAGCCTTCGATGTCGACCTTGCCGCGCACGTAGGCGTCGGCCACCAGCCCGATCTGCCCGCGCAGCAGCGGCAGCAGCCAGCGCGCCTCGTTGAACACCAGCCGCAGGTCGGCCCGCTGAGCCCCGGCCTTGCCGCTGGGCCATTCGAGCGCAACCCGCCGCGGCAGGCCGGCCAAGCGTTGGTTGATGCGTGCTGAGATTGCCATGGCGTGTACGCGCGCAGACGAAAAGCCCTTGAACGCAACCGACGAGCCCGCCCCTTCGACAGCCCCACAGCAGACCCGATGCCATGCTATTCCAGTCGTGGCGATTCGTCACTTGGAAATCAAAGCCCGATGAAACTCGATTGGGCTAATGCGCGGCGATGTTTTTGCCGCCAAGGCGCAAAGGTCGCGAAGGAGACTCAGCGCGCGATTGACAGCCCTCCTTTTCGCTGCCTCTTTGCAGCATTTCGTTGCGCCATTTCCTTGCCAAATCTTCTTGCGACCTTTGCGTCCTTTGCGCCTTTGCGGTGAAAGCCCTCTCGCTCGAAAGCGCGGGTGCCAGCCAGATCAGCGGCCGACTTCCCGGCCGGACCGAAAGACCTGCGGCGTCGGTCCCGGGCCGGCGCGGGCGAGTCGCTGGCCGACCACGAAGCTGATGAAGACCACCGCCACCACGGCCGCGCCGAACCAGAGTTCCTTGCCCTCGCTCCAGGCGTCGACATTCGGCAGCGTGCGGCTGGCCAGCGTCAACCCGGCCGTCAGCAGGCCGACGCCCGACACCGCCAGCGCCATCACGCGCGACGCGACGCGGGCGGTCTGGTCTGCGCGGCGGATCAGGCGCGAGATCCACCAGCCGTTGATGCCGTCGGTGACCAGCATGCCGGCGATGAACAGCAGCGCCAGCAGAAGCGCCGGCCGCCAGCCGCCGAACTGGGTGGCCGTGACAGCGAACAGCGCGGCCTGGCTGACCGTGTCGAACGACAGCGCAAAGAGCGTGCCCACGCCCATCACGGTGAGCGGGCTCGCCGCGCGCAGCAGCTTGGCAAACACGCCGCTGCGCCAGCCCGTCAGATGGGTCATTTGATCCTCGGGTGTTTGAAGCACCGCGGCGATGTTCATCAGCGCCAACAACGTGAGCACGCTGATCGACACCCACGCGCCGACGGCTTCCAGCCACGGCGGCGGTGCCCAGGCTTGCGTCAGCAGCGACACGCCCAGCGCCACGCAGATGACCACCAACCCGTGCCCAAGCGAGAACAGCACGCCGGCCAGGCGCGCCAGCCGCGGCCGCGCGCGGGCGTTGTAGCGCGTCAGAGCGTCGATGGCCGCCAGGTGATCGGCGTCGAAGCCGTGCTTCATGCCCAGCATCAGCACCACCAGGGCCAGGCCGAGGAAGTCGCGCGGCAGATCGGTCGGGTTCATGCAGCGCTCAGGTCATGGCATGCCAGCTCATCGGCGTGCGTGTGCACACGCGGGTGCTCGTGTTCGTGTTCGTGCCCGGCCAACTGCACCGCCGTCTCACCCTCGCCGCAGCCGCGTCTCCCCCACATGATTCCACCTCCATTTCCCTGAGCTTCACTCGTTGCCGCGCCTGCGCATCAGATGCGTGATGTACGATGTTCACCATCAACTTGGGGCCACCTGCAATGCGGACGACTTTGACCATTGACGATGACATTCTGGCCGCTGCCAGGAGCCTGGCCGAGCGCCAGAGCAAGAGCGTGGGCGAGGTCATCTCCGCGCTGGCCCGACAGGGCCTCCAGCGCGGGTCGCGCAGCGCTTCTGCTGTACGCAACGGCGTTCCGCTGTTGCCCAGGCGCAATACGGCGACTGCCGTGACGATGGCATTCGTGAACCAGCTGCGCGACGAGTTGCCGTGACAACGTTCTTGCTGGATGTGAACGTCCTGATTGCCTTGATCGATCCCGCTCACGTGCAGCACGAACCGGCGCATGAATGGTTTGCTCGCGTCGGCAGCCAGAGCTTTGCCACGTGCCCAATCACCGAGAACGGGCTGTTGCGCATCGTCGGCCACCCCAAGTACCCGAATTCTCCAGGCGCTCCAGCCGCCGTGGCGTCTTTGCTGGCAGCCATGCGTGCCCTGCCGGGGCATACGTTCTGGCCAGACAAGATAAGCATCGCCGACGATCAGTTCATCGACACGTCTCGGCTGTCCAGCCATGCCCAAGTGACCGACAGCTATCTGTTGGGGCTGGCCAGAGCAAACCACGGCCGCTTGGCCAGCATGGATCGCAAATTGATGGTCGATGCCGTGCGAGACGGTCGGAAGGGTTTGGAGTTAATTTGAGCTCCGAGGTGATCAGCGCATGCCCGGATGCGACCGGGCAGTGGTCATCGAACGCGAAGACCGACTGCCTCCGCTCCGACTCACCCGTGCCGGTTCCTGCCGCCGCTGGAGCGCTGACGAAATGGCAACCTGCCGTGCATTGCGACACACAGAATGTAGTCAGGGCCGTGGGTGTTTCAACCCAGTGGCTGGCGGCGCGGGCTGGCGAAAACCCGTGGCTGGCCGGTGACTGGATCGTGGAAGGCGATGGAGCGGGCGATCAACCGCAGCGGCCGCGTGAAGTCGTCGCTGCCGTGCGCGAACAGACTGGGGTAGAGAAGGTCGTTGACGATTGGAATGCCCAGCGCCGCGCAGTGCACGCGCAGCTGGTGCTTGCGCCCGGTGACGGGTGACAGGCTGTAGCGAGCCAGCGTGCCGCGCGCCTCCAGCAGTTCGATGCGTGTCTCGGAATTCGGCTCGCCGGGCACCTCGCGCATGCGCATGAAGTGCGCGTCTTCCACGAGTCGGCTGCGGTGCGTCAGCGGCAGCTCCAGGTCGGCCCGCCACGGCGCGATGGCTTCGTATTGCTTGGTGACTTGTCGCTGCGCGAACAAGGCGGCGTAAGCCGCGCGCGTGGCCGGCTGCACGCTGAAGATGACCACGCCCGCCGTCTCGCGGTCGAGCCGGTGAATGGGCACCAGCGTGTCGATGCCCAAGCTGCGCTTCAGCCGCACCAGCAGCGTCTCTTGCAGGTATCGCCCGCCCGGCGTGACGGGCAGGAAGTGCGGCTTGTCCACGGCCACCAGCCACTCGTCCTGAAACAGGATGGTCTCGGTGAACGGGATGCGCGCTTCGTCGTCGATGGCGCGGTAATAGAAAACGCGCAGCCGTGGCTGATGCGGGCGCGTCGGCGTGACGGGCACGCCGTGTTCATCGACCACCTCGCCGTGCTCGATGCGGGCAGCCCAGACGCTGAGTGAAATTGCCGGGAAGCGCTGCACCAGAAACGCGGCGATGGTCGGCCACGGGCCTTCGGGCAGGGCGACGCAACTCGGGCCGACGCCGTCGCGCGTGGGCAGCGGGGCGGCGTTGTTCTTGGGGGGTGGGGAGGTGGTGGCGACGCCGCGCTGAGACGGCTGGTGTTCATCGATTTCACCTCCTCCCCCGCCCTTCCCCGTCAAGGGGGAGGGCGACACCTGAGACACCTCCCCCGTCAAGGGGGAGGGCGCCACCCCAGACCCCGCTGCCAGCCGCTGCGCGCGCTGCAAGCGCCAGGCCTCGTCCGGTGCGCTGCCGTACACGTCCTCGGCCCCGGTGGCGGTCTCTTGCAGGCGGGTGTCGAGCGCCACGCGGTTGTCGAACACGAAACACTCGCCGACCCAGTCCTTGTCGGCATCTGGCATCTGCGCGAAGTAGTTCAGGATGCCGCCTTGCAGCTCCAGCACCGGCATGCCGAGCGTGTGCATCCAGGCCGCGGTTTTTTCGCAGCGGATGCCGCCGGTGCAGTACATCGCGACGCGCTTGCGCTGCGCCTTCCAGATCGGCAGCTGCGCCTCGACCCAGGCCGGGAAGTCGCGAAAGTTGTGCACCTGCGGATCGACCGCGCCCTTGAAGCGGCCGAGACGGAATTCGAAGCTGTTGCGGTTGTCGATCAGCACCACGTCGTCTTGCGCCAGCAGCTCGCGCCAGGCCTGCGGGCCGAGTTGCGTGCCCGCGTGGCCGACCGCCTCGACGCCGTCCACCCCCAGCGGCAGCACCTCGGGTTTGCTGTGCACCTTCATGCGCTGGAACGGCGCGGTGGTGCAGGCGCTGCGCTTGAAGGCGATGCCGGCGAACAGGCCGCGCAGACGTGGCTCGTGCACCAGCGCTTGTTGGAAGCCGTCGAGTGCCTGCGCAGTGCCGGCCAGCATGCCGTTGATGCCTTCGCTGGCAACGAGGATGCTGCCCGTCAGATCGCGCGTCAGCTCACGCAGCGTGGCAGCCACCGCATCGACATCGCTCACGCGCACGAACTTGTAGAAGGCGTCGTGCGCCAGCGGGCCGGGCGGAGTGGCTGCAATGCGCATGGCGGAATTGTCGGCCACGAGGGTTTTCACGGGCACCTCCGATAATCGGCGCTTCACCGAATTCCACCGAATGACCCGTTCCCCATGGCCGTCCTCTCGCTTTCCAACGCCC
>JANNEI010000345.1:0-1769 GCA_031378565.1 Burkholderiales bacterium | reverse complement strand
GTGCTGCCACTACTTCAACCTGATGGACCTGATCCTGGGCGAGAAGCCGCTGCGTGTCTTCGCCTCCGGCGGCCAGCGCGTCAACCACCTTGACGAGCAGTACGCCGGCCGCACGCCCGACATCCTGGACAGCGCGTTCGTGATCGTCGAATACCCCAGCGGGGCGCGCGCGATGCTCGACCTGTGCATGTTCGCCGAGAACTCGATCGACAGCGAACACATCACCGTGGTGGGCGACGAAGGCAAGCTCGAATCGCTGCTGCCGGCGCTGACGCTGCGCTACGGCAAACGTGCAGACTGGGGAACGCGCAAGGTCTGGGGCGAGCCCTCGGGCAGCGGCAAGGGCGTGTCGGTGCGCCGCGTCTGGGACACCAACATCAAATACGCCGGGCAACACTTCGGCGCGTCGTTCATCGAGCACCAGCAGTTTGCGGCGGCCATCCGCAACGGCACGCCGCCCGAGGTCACGCTGGAAGACGGCCTGCGCAGCGTGGCCACCGGCCTGGCCGCGCACCGCAGCATCGAGACCGGCGGCCCGGTGCTGCTGAGTGACGTGCTGCCGCGCGGCTGGTGATCGGCGGTGATGCGGCTGGCCGGGTCCGGCGACGGGGTTAGGATGGAAAGCAGGGGCCCGGCCTGTGCTGACAACGCTGCGGGCCACGACCTTCCTCAACTGCCAGGACCGCAATGACCGAACTCTCCGCAAGCCTCGACTCCCGCAGCAACGCCGTGACAGAAGAAGGCAGCTTCGAGCTGCATGCGGGTGCGCTGCGGCTGGCGGTGCGCGCCGACATCGGCGGGGCGATTGCCGGCCTGTGGCACCGCGACACGCCCGTGCTGCGATCCAGCGCCCCCGACGTGCTGACGAGCGCACGCCAGTCGGGCTGCTTCCCGCTGGTGCCGTATTCCAACCGCCTGGGCTACCGCCATTTCAGGTGGAAAGGGCGCGAGTACACGACCCAGCCGAACTTCGACGCCAACCCGCATTCGCTGCACGGCGTCGGCTGGCTGCGGGCCTGGGAGATGGTGTCGCACAGCGCGCAAGAGGTGGTGCTGCGCCTGCGCCACGCGCCCGATGCGCACTGGCCGTTCGCCTTCGAGGCAACGCAATATTTCACGCTGACGGCGCACACGCTGAGCCTGCAAATGGCCATCACCAACACCGGCGACAGCGCGCAGCCGGTGGGCCTGGGCTGGCATCCGTACTTTCCCAAGCGGGCGCGCAGCCGCATGCACATCGAACTGAGCGATCGCTGGGAAACCGATGCGACGCAGCTGCCGATTCGCAAGCTCGCGCAACCCGGCATCGACAGCGATGTGGCGCACCTCGACTTCGACAACTGCTTCGAAGGCTGGACCGGCCCGGCGCGCATCCGCGATGAAAAATTCTCACTGCAGCTGACCTCGTCGCTGCCGTACCTGGTGGTCTACACGCCGCAGGACAAGGACTACTTCTGCGTCGAACCGGTCAGCCACGTGAGCAACGCGATCCACATGGCCGACCCGGCGGCGCACGGCCTGCGCACGCTGCAGCCGGGCGAAAGCTTCGAGGCGTCGATGGCGCTGGACGTGACCGTGCTGTGATGGCCGAGGCGGATGCGCAAAAGCCAGGGCCTGCGCTGGTGCCTGTGCAGGCACCAGCGCAGGTGCAGGTCGCGGTCGCAACCCCCAGCCTGCTGGGCGAGTCGCCGCTTTGGCATCCCGGCGAGCAGGTGCTGTATTACTGCGACATTCCCGGGCACACGCTGAACCGCTTCGACCCGGCCACT
>JANNEI010000325.1:0-4162 GCA_031378565.1 Burkholderiales bacterium | reverse complement strand
CGTGATGCCGCGCTCCTGCTCCTGCTCCATCCAGTCCATGGTCGCAGCACCGTCGTGCACTTCACCGATCTTGTGATTGACACCCGTGTAGAACAGGATGCGCTCGGTGGTCGTGGTCTTGCCGGCGTCGATGTGAGCCGAGATGCCAATGTTGCGATAGCGCTCGATCGGGGTCTTGCGGGCCATGGTGAAACTCCAAATGCAGGGGCCGCTCGGGGTTTCTTCCACCCCCGCGCGCGGCCGGGGAGAGACGGGGACTTAGAACCGGAAGTGCGAGAACGCCTTGTTGGCTTCGGCCATGCGGTGCACTTCGTCTCGCTTTTTCATCGCGCCACCGCGGCCTTCAACAGCTTCGAGCAGCTCATTGGCCAAGCGCTGCGCCATCGACTTTTCGCCGCGCTTGCGCGCCGATTCCTTGAGCCAGCGCATGGCCAAGGCCACCCGACGCACCGGCCGAACTTCCACGGGAACCTGGTAGTTCGCACCGCCGACGCGACGCGACTTCACTTCGACCATCGGCTTGATGTTGTTCAACGCGACGATGAAGATCTCGAGCGGGTCTTTGCCCGACTTCTTTTCAACCTGTTCCAGTGCACCGTAGATGATGCGTTCGGCAATTGCTTTCTTGCCGGATTCCATGATCACGTTCATGAACTTGGACAGATCAACCGAACCGAATTTCGGATCGGGGAGGATGTCCCGCTTGGGGACTTCGCGACGACGAGGCATTTCTCTTCCTTTTGCTTCAGTTGGCTCGGGCTTGCGCCGTTACCTCGGGCACCACCGACATTGGGGTGACCCACTTACTCGGCAAGTCTGTGACTGCCGAAACATTGTCCGGCCTTCAGGCCGAATCCTGTGGCGCTGCGGCGTTCGCAGCGCTATGTTTTCTTCGGGCGCTTGGCACCGTACTTCGAGCGCGACTGCTTGCGGTCTTTGACGCCTTGCAAGTCGAGCGAGCCGCGAACGATGTGGTAGCGCACACCAGGCAAGTCCTTGACACGGCCGCCACGCACCAGCACGACGCTGTGCTCTTGCAGGTTGTGCCCTTCACCGCCGATGTAGGAGATGATTTCGAACCCGTTGGTCAGGCGAACCTTGGCCACTTTGCGCAGCGCCGAGTTCGGCTTCTTCGGGGTGGTTGTGTACACGCGAGTGCAAACGCCACGACGTTGGGGGCTGCCCTGCATCGCGGGTGATTTTGACTTCGTGATTTCGGTCTCGCGACCGTGACGCACGAGTTGGTTGATGGTTGGCATAGAAGTAACTTGTTCCCGTTTGAAGTCACACGCTCGAATCGATTCGTCTCAGAAGAAGCCGAGCACTCCGGGTGGGAGACCAGCCCGAAGCCACGCGTGGTCTCGTCTTGAGTCTTGACCCGACGAGTTGCATGGTGGGCTGCCCGACAAAGAGCGCAGCAGTGACTGCTGAAAAGCCCTCGATTATATTCGCATGACCTCTTGCCCGCAAGCCGCACAGATCAGCGGGACTTCCCGTCGCACCAACGCCTTTCCGATGCCAGCAGCCCCACCCCAACGCACTGAACCAGCATCTGCGAACGACCGGTGGGTGCTGGCAACTGTGCCGACGGTGGTGCTCGACACCAATGTCGTGCTGGACTGGGTGGTGTTTCAGAATCCCGGGTGCGTGGCATTCGCAAGTGCGATAGAGGACGGAAGTGTGCGCTGGCTAGCCAGCCGCGCCATGCGAGATGAACTGGCTCATGTGCTGTCGCGCGGAGTGGTTGATCGTTGGGCCCCGGACCCGTCCTGCGTGTGGGCGCAGTGGAGCCGTCACGCCGTGGAATTGGCCGATGCGCCTCCCGCCGACACACCGGCAAGCTTGCGGTGCACCGATCCGGATGATCAGAAGTTCATCGATTTTGCCGTGATGCACCGCACACAATGGTTGATCACCCGCGACAGGGCGGTGCTGAAACTTGGCAAGCGGGCACGTGCTCTGGGGCTGGACATCGTCACGCCGCAGGTCTGGCCCATCACGTTCTGTGCGCACGAAAAAAAGGCGGCTCGAAAGCCGCCTTTCTGAGTTGCGCGTCAAGCGCAATACGCTCACTCGCTGACTTCGCCCGCGGCGTCGATCGCGGCCAATTGGTCAGCGGCCAGGTCTTCGGCCTCCTGCGTGGCGATGGCCTTGCGCTCTGCGTCGTCCATCTCTTCCTTGGCCTTGCGGGCCATGTGGAACGCCATGCCGGTGCCTGCAGGGATCAGGCGACCGACGATGACGTTCTCCTTCAGGCCACGCAACTCGTCGCGCTTGCCCATGATGGCAGCCTCGGTGAGCACGCGCGTGGTTTCCTGGAACGAAGCCGCCGAGATGAAGCTGTCGGTCGACAGCGATGCCTTGGTGATGCCCAGCAGCACGTCGGCGTGCGTGGCCGTCATCTTGCCTTCAGCGACCATGCGGTCGTTGGTGTCCAGCAATTCCGAACGCTCCACCTGCTCGTTCATGATGTAGGCCGTGTCGCCCGGGTTGATGATCTGCACGCGGCGCAGCATCTGGCGAACGATCACCTCGATGTGCTTGTCGTTGATCTTGACACCCTGCAAACGGTAGACGTCCTGCACCTCGTCGACGATGTAGCGCGCCAGTTCCTCGATGCCCAGCAAGCGCAGGATGTCCTGCGGATCGGCCGGGCCGTCGACGATGGATTCGCCCTTGTTGACCACCTGGCCTTCGTGCACGAGGATGTTCTTCTCCTTGAGCACCAGCTCTTCGTAGACCTTGCCTTCGGGGTCGGTGATCTGCAGGCGAACCTTGCCCTTGGTCTCCTTGCCGAACGACACGGTGCCGGTCATCTCAGCCAGCGTGCCCTTGTCTTTCGGCGTGCGCGCCTCGAACAACTCGGCGACCCGCGGCAAGCCGCCGGTGATGTCGCGCGTCTTCTGGCCTTCGACCGGAATCCGTGCCATCACTTCGCCCGGGGCCAGGTCTTGCCCGTCGCGAATCTGGATCAGCGACCCGACCGGGAAGGCAATCGTCACCGAGTGGTCGGTGCCCGGAATCTTCACCTCGTTGCCGGCCGCGTCCAGCAGCTTGACCTGCGGCCGCACCACTTTCAGCGCGCCACGACGCTTGGAGTCGATGACCACCAAGGTTGACAGGCCGGTCACTTCGTCGAGTTGCTTGGCGACCGTCAGGCCTTCCTCGACGTTCTCGAACTTCGCCTTGCCGGCGAACTCGGTGATGATCGGGCGGGTCAGCGGATCCCAGTTGGCCAGCACGGTGCCGGCCTTGACTTGCTGGTCGGGCTTGATCGACAGCAAAGCACCGTACGGCAGCTTGTGACGCTCACGCTCGCGACCGTGCTGGTCGGAGATGATGATCTCGCCCGAGCGAGAAATCACCACCAGTTCGCCCTTGGCATTGGTGACGTAGCGCATCGTGGCATTGAAGCCGATCAGGCCGTCCGACTTGGCGTCGACGCTGGACGCAACTGCCGCACGCGACGCCGCACCGCCGATGTGGAAGGTGCGCATCGTCAACTGCGTGCCCGGCTCACCGATGGACTGTGCGGCGATCACCCCGATCGCCTCGCCCTGGTTCACCTGGCCGCCCCGGCCCAGGTCGCGCCCATAGCACTTGGCGCAGATGCCGAAGCGCGTGCCGCATGTCAACGCGGTGCGCACCTTGACTTCGTCGACCCCGGCTGCTTCCAGCACGTCGAGCACGTCTTCGTCCAGCATCTCGCCGCCACCCAACAGCAGCTCCTGCGTTTCGGGGTGCAGCACTTCGATGGCCGTCACGCGTCCCAAAATGCGATCGCGCAGCGACTCGATCACCTCGCCGCCTTCGACCAGGGCGCGCTGGTTCATGCCGTTCTGCGTGCCGCAGTCGTCTTCCTGGACCACCCGGTCCTGTGTCACGTCGACGAGTCGGCGCGTCAGGTAGCCGGAGTTCGCGGTCTTCAACGCCGTGTCCGCCAGGCCCTTGCGGGCACCGTGGGTGGAGATGAAGTACTGCAACACGTTCAAGCCTTCACGGAAGTTGGCCGTGATGGGCATTTCGATGATGGAGCCGTCCGGCTTGGCCATCAGGCCGCGCATGCCGGCCAACTGGCGGATCTGCGCCGCCGAGCCGCGCGCACCCGAGTCGGCCATCATGTAAATGGAGTTGAACGACTCCTGGTCCACCGTCTTGCCAT
>JANNEI010000298.1:0-8791 GCA_031378565.1 Burkholderiales bacterium | reverse complement strand
GAGTTCATCGGCGCTGACGATCCACGGGCCCATCGGGCAGAACGTGTCGAAGCTCTTGCCGAGGTCCCACTGCTGGTGGCGCATCTGCACGTCGCGCGCGGTCACGTCGTTGACGACGGTGTAGCCGAACACATGGTCCATGGCGCGCGAGCGCGAGATGTCGCGACCGCCGCGGCCGATCACCACCGCCAGCTCCGATTCGTAGTCGATCTGGCTCGACACCGCCGCTGCGGGCAAGCGCACCACGTCGTGCGGCCCGACCACGCACTGCGGCAGTTTGGTGAAGACGATGGGCCAGGCGTCCTTGTCGGGCATGCTGTTGCGGAACACCGTGCCGGCCAGTTCGGCCGCATGCGCCCGGTAGTTTCGCCCGACACAGAACAGGCTGCGCAGCGGCTGCGGCAACGGCGCGCGCAGCGTGATCACATCGACCGGCAGACGCGCACCCGACGCCGCCGGCAGGGCCTCGCCGCGGGCCTGCGCCTGGATCAGCGGCAGCACGCCCAGCGATGCATCGGCGACCGCCAGCGGCGTGGCCTCGCGACCGCAGGCCGACACCGTGCCCACGTGATCGCGTCCACCCCAGGTCCAGCTGGCCATGCGCATCGCTTGTGTCTCCTTCGTGCGTCGCGTTCTTGTTCGGGTTGGCACCCGCCGCCGCGAAATCAGGGTGTCTGATCGGGAACTGCCGTGTGTCAGATTTGAGACGTGTGTCTCAAATTGGCACTCGTGGATCATACGAGGCAAACTCCGACCTTCACAAGCGGAAGCCGCCGCTTCCAGACCCCGGACAAACCCCATGGCGCGCCTGAAACACAAACTGAGCGAACCCCCGTTGCCCCCGGCGCGCGGCGTGAAGGCCGCAACGTTTCATCTGCTGCTCGACACGGCGATGAACATCATTCGGCAAAGCGGGCACATCCCGTCGGTGGCCGAAGTGGCGGTGCGCTCGGAGGTGTCGCGCGCCACCGCGTACCGCTACTTTCCGAGTCGCAGCGCGCTCGTCACCGCGGTGATCGACAGCTCGCTCGGGCCGGTGCGCATGCTGGCGTCGGACAACCCCGACGGGCGCGAGCGGGTGCACGAACTGTTCATCGAAACCTTCCCGCGCTTCAAGGAATTCGAGCCGCAGTTGCGGGCCGCCGCGCAACTGTCGCTGGAGCAGTGGGCGTTGGAGCGCGCCGGCCTGCTGGAAGAAGAACCGTACCGGCGCGGCCACCGCGTGCGCATCCTGCAGCACGCCATCGAGCCGTTGGCACCGCAGCTGCGCCCGGCCGTTCGCGACCGGCTGCACCGCGCGCTGTCGGTGGTCTACGGCATCGAACCGTACGTGATCCTGAAAGACATCTGGGGCCTGCCGGACCGCGAGGTGGAGCGGATTGCGCTGTGGATGGCCGACGCGCTGATCGACGCGGCGCTGCGTGAAAGCAAGGCCGCGCCGGCTCGCGCCCGGGCAGCGAAGTGACATGAATATCGACAGGAAGCTCTTGCTCCCTTGCTCCTCTGGGAGGTTTGGGTTGAGGGGTGGCACGAGGATGCGTCAGCGGACCGCTCGCCCTCACCCCCGCCCTCTCCCAGGGGGAGAGGGAGCCCACCCGCCCGCTGCGTCCGGGCAGTACGCTCTCTGACGAGGACATCGATGCGCCGACACCCGCCCGCCTGGTACGACGACCAATACAACAACCGCGCCCGCGTCGCCGACAGCGCGGCCATCCTGCAGCACTGGGCCGATGCATCGGCGCAGGCGGGTGCGCAACTCGGCGGCAGCCTGGACGTGCCGTACGGTGCCAACCCCAGCGAGCGGCTCGACATCTTTCCCACGCGCCGGCCCGGCGCGCCGGTGCTGGTTCACGACCATCCCGGCGCGCCGGTGCTGGTGCACATCCACGGCGGCTACTGGCGGGCGCTGGACAAGCGAGACCAGAGCTTCGTCGCGCCGCCGTTCGTCGATGCCGGTGCGCTGGTGGTGGTGCCCAACTACGCGCTGTGCCCGGCGGTGTCCGTCGAGCACATTGCCTTGCAAATGGTGCAGGCGCTGGCCTGGGTGCACCGCCACATCGCGGCCTACGGCGGCGACCCGGCTCGCATCGCCGTGTCGGGCCATTCGGCGGGCGGCCACCTGGCGGCGATGCTGCTGGCTTGCGACTGGAAATCGGTGGCACCCGATCTGCCGGCCGATGTGGTGAAGGCCGCGCTGTCGGTCTCGGGCGTGTTCGACCTGGAGCCGCTGCGCCACGCGCCCTTCCTGGCACCCGACTTGAGGTTGACCGCCGCGTCGGCGCGTCGCCTCAGCCCGGCCTCGATGCCGGCTCCACGCGGCCCGCTGGTGAGCCTGGTCGGGGGTGACGAAAGCCCGGAGTTCCTGCGCCAGAACCAGCTCATCGCGCAGGCCTGGGGGCCGCAAACGGTGAAGGCCTGCGAGGAGGTTCCGGGGAAGAACCACATGAACGTGCTGAACGAACTGGCTGCGCCTTCATCGCGCGTGCATGGCTGGGGCCTGCATTTGCTTGGGTTGCAGCCCCTCGCGCCACCCCGCCTCACTCTCAACCCTCTCCCCAAAGGCGCGAGGGAGCAACGGCATCGCCTGGCAAAATTGCTGGCCCGCTGAGTTTCTACATCCCCCAGCGCAGCGCCGCCGTGTGCACCGGCGCATCCCACAACGCCTGCATGGCGCTGTCGACGGCGGTCACGGTCACCGAGCAGCCGGCCATCTCCAGCGATGTGACGTAAGAGCCGGTCAGGTGCCGCACCACCTTGATGCCGGCAGCGCCCAGCACCTTGTGCACCGCGTTGACCATCAGGTACAGCTCCATCAGCGGCGTGGCACCGAAACCGTTGACGAGCAGCAGCACGTGCTGCCCGGACTTGAGCGACAGGTCTTTCAGGATCGCCCCGGTCAGCTCGGCGGCGATGTCGTCGGCACGGGCCAGCTTGACGCGCCGCCGCCCGGGCTCGCCGTGGATGCCGACACCCATTTCCATTTCGTCGGCACCGATCTGGAAGGTCGGCGTACCGGCGGCCGGCACGGTGCATGAGGTCAGCGCCACACCCATCGACGCGGTGGCCTTGTTGACCGAATCACCCAGTGCCTTCAGCGCGGCCAGGGCGTCGCCGCGTTCGGCTGCGGCACCGACGATCTTCTCGACAATCAAGGTGCCCGCCACACCGCGCCGGCCGGTCGTGTAGGTGGAATTCTCGACCGCCACGTCGTCGTTGACGAGCACCGTCGCGTTGTCGCGGTCCAGCATCTCGGCGGCCATCTGGAAGTTCATCATGTCGCCCGAATAATTCTTGACGATGAACAGCACGCCGGCCCCGGTGTCCACCGCCTGCGCCGCCGCCAGCATCTGGTCGGGCGTGGGCGAGGTGAACACCTGGCCCGGGCAGGCTGCGTCGAGCATGCCGTGGCCGACGAAGCCGGCGTGCAGCGGCTCGTGGCCGGTGCCGCCGCCCGAGATCAGCGCCACCTTGCCGTGCTTCAATTCGCGCCGCCGCACGAACTGCCAGGCGTCGCCGAGGGTCACGATGTCGGCGTGCGCAGCGGCAAAGCCGTCCAGCGATTCGGACAACACGGAATCGACGTCGTTGATGAGCTTTTTCATGGCTGCTTTCAGATGGGTTGAAGGGGCGCAGGCGCAGGTGCCTGCAGGCTGTCGCAGACGGTGCCGATGATCAAGGCCATCGAGCGCGAGCCGGGGTCGATGTGGCCCAGCGCGCGCTCGCCGAGGAACGAGGCGCGGCCCCGGGTGGCGTCCATCTGCGCGGTGGCGTCCGCGCTGTCGAACGCACATTTGCGCACGCGCGCGGTCAGGTTGTCGCCACCGGCGGCCAGCATCTGGCGCACCGGGTCGAGCACGTCCAGCAGCGTCTTCTGCCCGACCTCGGCCTTGCCGAGGCGGGTCAGCGCCTTGACGGCAGCGTCGAGCGCACTGGCCAGGGTGGCTGCGGTGGGCGGGTCGGGCAGCTCCTTGCCCAGCGTCACCAAGAGCGTGCCGAACACCGGGCCCGACGAGCCGCCGATGGTGGACATGCAGGTCATGCCCATCGTGCGCAGCGCGTCGTTGAGCGACTGTCCGGCCAGCTCGTCCAGCCGGGCCTGGATCGCCAGCGCGCCGCGTCGCATGTTCAGGCCGTGGTCGCCGTCGCCGATCGCCTGGTCGAGCGCGGTCAGCTCGTCCACATGGTCGATCAGTGTCTGCGTGACATCGCGGATGAGGTCGGCATGCTTCATGGGTGTCTCCCTGTGCGGGTTGCGCGGTTCACGATTCGATGCGCTGGCCGTCGGCGTCGAACCACAAGGTGCGCAACAGCTCGACCTGCACCGCCTCGCCGGGCTCGAAGATCTGGGCCGACGGTGCGGCGCTGACCAGTTCGTGCTCGCTGTCGTCCAGGCCCACGTGCACCAGGTGCAGGTCGCTCAGGCGCTCGATGCGCTGCACGCGGCCCGGGTGGTGGCTGGGGCGGCCGTTCTGGACGCCGGCCCGGTGCAGCCGCAGGTGCTCGGCGCGCACACCGGCGGTGATCGCGCGGGCCGGCGCAGGCAGCTCGCCCAGCAGCGCGCGGGGCAACAGGTTGATGCGCGGCGAACCCAGTCGCGCCGCCACGTGGCTGCTCACCGGGTCTTCGTAGATGTGTTTCGGTGTGCCGACCTGCACCAGACGGCCGCGCTCCAGCACGCCGATGCGGCTGGCCATCGTCAGCGCCTCGATCTGGTCGTGCGTGACGTAGAGCATCGTCGCACCCAGGTCTTGCTGGATGCGCTTGAGCTCCAGCCGCAAGTCGTTGCGCAGCTTGGCGTCCAGCGACGACAGCGGCTCGTCCATCAGGTAGACCGAGGGGTCGCGCACCAGCGCACGGCCGATGGCGAAGCGCTGCATCTGGCCGCCCGACAGCCGCGTTGCCGGGCTTTGCAGTTTGTCGTCGATGCGCAGCATCTGTGCCACCTCGGTGACCTTGCGGCGGATGTCGGCTTCGGGCGTCGGGTGCATCGGCGAGCGCAGCGGAAATGCCAGGTTGTCGAACACGCTCAGGTGCGGGTAGAGCGAATACTGCTGGAACACGAAGGCCACGTTGCGCAGCGCCGGGGCCAGCGTGGTCACGTCGCGCCCGCCGATGTGCACCTGCCCCGCGTCGGGCTGCTCCAGTCCGGCCACCACCCGCAGTGTGGTGGTCTTTCCGGCACCGCTCGGGCCGAGCAGCACGACGAACTCGCCGCTCGCGATCTCCAGGTCCAGGCCGTGCAACGCCTGTACCGCGCCGAAGCGTTTGCCGATGCCCGCCAGCCGAAGGTCAGCCATGGCGGGCTCCGTGCAAGGCGACGGGCGTTGCGTCGGCAGCTGCGCTGTCGTGGACGCTGCCGTGGCTGGCGTTGCGGCCGCTGTTGCGGCCGGTGTTGCGACTTCCATGCGGCTGGTCGTCGCGGGCGGTGCGCAAGGCCCGCCCGGAGGCCTTGTCGAACAGCGAGATCGCGGCCGCGTCGAACGCCAGCCCGACGTGGTCGCCGCGGCCGACCTGCATCGCCACATCGACCTTGGCGCGCAAGGTCGCGCCCTGTGCCAGGCCCAGGGTCACGACCTGGCAGTTGCCCAGGTACTCGGTGCCCAGGACCTCGGCGCGCAGGGACGAGGCGTCGTCGAAGCGCAGGTGTTCCGGTCGCACACCGCACAGCAGTGCACGTTCGGAGATGTCTTCGCGCAGCGCGGGCACCTCGATGCGCGCCGCGCCGATCTGCACCGTGCTCGCGCCTTGCGCCAGCGCCGCGTCGAAGGGCAGGAAGTTCATCGACGGCGAGCCGATGAAGTCGGCCACGAAGACGCTGGCGGGGCGCTCGTAGACCTCGAGCGGCGCACCGAGCTGTTCGATCACGCCCTGGTTCATGATGGCGATGGTGTGGGCCATCGACATCGCCTCCATCTGGTCGTGGGTGACGTAGACCGTGGTGGCACCCAGCCGGTCGTGCAGGGCGCGCAGTTCGCGGCACATCACCTCGCGGAACTCGGCGTCGAGTGCGCCCAGCGGCTCGTCCATCAGGAAGGCCAGCGGCTGGCGCACGATGGCTCGGCCCAGTGCCACGCGCTGGCGGTCGCCGCTGGACAGGCCCGACACCGGCTGGTCCAGCAGGTGGGTGATACGCAAGGTGCGCGCCGCCTGCTCGACCTGCGCGTCGATCTGGGCGCGCGGCATGCCTTGCGACACGAGTGGAAAGGCGATGTTGCGGCGCACGTTCATGTGCGGGTAGAGCGCGAACATCTGGAACACGAAGGCGATGTCGCGGGCCGATGCGCGCTTGAAACTCACGTCTTCGTCGCCCAGAAAAATCTGGCCCGAAGTCGGCAACTCGAGCCCGGCGATCATGCGCAGGGTGGTGGTCTTGCCGCAGCCCGACGGGCCGAGCAGGCAGAAGAACTCGCCGTCGCGCACGGTGAAAGTCGAGTCCTTCACGGCGACGAAATCGGCGAAGGCCTTGTGCAGTTGCTGGACGCGGATTTCAGCCATATCAGTCAGCCCGCCCGCCGGGCCGCCCCAAGGGGGGCAGGAGCGTAGCGACGTGGGGGTTGTCAATCATTCGGGGAATTTCGACACGACCATGAACATCACGGTGCCGAACAGCGTGGTCAAAAAGGAGTAGGTGAAAAGCAGCATCGCGAACGGCTGCAGCATCATCACGATGCCCAGCGTGATGACGATGCAGGCCAGCAATTCCATGCGGCCGCGGCGCAGCCAGATGGGCCAGGATTTCAGTTTCATGTCGGGGAGCCCGGCTGGCGGCCCGAGCGGGTCGGGGGTGCGAGCATGGCGCGATTCAGCGAACGCCGTGGAGCCGGCTTTGCCGGGCCACTGGCGTTGTCCCCTGGGGGAGGCGCCGAAGGCGCTTCGGGGGGGTCACTTCCTCACCGCCCCGAACGTGATGCCGCGCAGCAAATGCTTGCGCAACAGGATCGTGAACACCAGGATCGGAATCAGGAACAGCGTGGTGCCGGCGGCCACCGCCGGCCAGTCCTGGCCGCCCTCGCCGATGATGATCGGGATGAATGGCGGCGCGGTCTGCGCGCCGCCCGAGGTCAGCAGCACGGCAAACGCGTACTCGTTCCACGCGAAGATCAGGCAGAAGATGGCGGTGGCCACGATGCCGGTGGTGGCCTGCGGCAACACCACCTTGCGGAATGCCTGCAGCCGCGTGTAGCCGTCGACCATCGCGGCCTCTTCGTATTCGCGCGGAATCTCGTCGATGAAGCCCTTCAGCAGCCACACCGCCAGCGACACGTTGACCGCGCTGTAGAGCAGGATCATGCCCAGTCGCGTGTCCGACAAACCCAGCTCGCGGTACATCAGGTAGATCGGAATCGCCACCGCGATGGGCGGCATCATGCGGGTCGACAAAATGAAGAACAGCAGGTCGTCCTTCAGCGGCACCTTGAAGCGCGAGAACGCATAGGCCGCCATCACGCCGAAGCCGACCGACAGCACCGTGGAGCCGAACGCGATGATCAGCGAGTTGACGAAGCGCGGGATGTAGTTTGACGTGCCGGCCACCACCATGTTGGCGTTGCGCGCCACGCTGTCGCAGGTGCCGGTGGGCGGCGGCAGCGCGGCGATGTATTCGGGCGTTTGCCGCGAGCGCGTGGTGAACAGGTTGCAGAAACCCTCGGCCGACGGCGTGAACAGCACCTTGGGCGGATAGCTGATGGAATCCGGCGGCGTCTTGAAGCTGGTCATGACGATCCAGACCAGCGGCACGATCGTGACCAGCGCGTACAGCGCCACCAGCACGCCCGCGAACCAGCGTTCACGCCCGCTCGGCTCGACCACCGAGTGCGCGGTGCTGATGCCCTTGCTCATCGATTCTTCACCGCGTTGAGGGCCTTGACGTAGATGTTGGCGAGGCCGAACACCGCGACGAACAGGATGATCGCGAAAGCCGACGAGTAGCCGGTGCGCCATTTCTCGAAGGCCTCGCGCTTCAGCGTGATCGATGCCAGTTCGGTGGTCGAGCCCGGCCCGCCCGAGGTCAGCAGGTTGACCATGTCGAACATCTTGAAATTCTCGATGCCGCGGAACAGCACCGCCAGCATGATGAAGGGCAGCACCATCGGCAGCGTGATGCTCCAAAACTGGCGCCACCGGGACGCGCGGTCGACTTCGGCGGCTTCGTAGATGTAGTCGGGAATGCTGCGCAGGCCGGCCAGGCAGATCAGCATCACGTAGGGCGTCCACATCCAGGTGTCGACGATCACGATGGCCCAGGGGGCCAACCGCACCGAGCCGAGCATTTCGAAACTCGACGGCGGGATGCCGGTGAAGAAGGCCACCGCGTAATTGAACAGGCCGATCTGCGGCTGGTACAGAAAGGCCCAGAAGTTGCCGACAACGGCCGGCGACAACATCATCGGGATCAGGATCAGCGTGGTCCAGAAACCGTGGCCGCGGAACTTGCGGTCGATCAGGTAGGCCAGCGCGAAACCGATCAGCGTTTGCAGCGCGATGGTCCAGAACAGGAAGTGCGCGGTGGCCTGCATGGCCTGCCAGATGTCGGGGTCGGTCAGCACCGACACGTAGTTGTCGATGCCCACGCCGAGCACCGTGGCGTTGGGCCGGTTGGCGCGGAAGTTGGTGAACGACAGCCGCACCGTCCAGATCAACGGGAAGATGTTGATCGCCAGCAGCAGCAGCATCGTCGGCCCGATGAACAGCCACGCCACGGCGCGGTCGGACAGCCCGCGCATGCGGGCGGCCAGCGGCGCTGGCGTGGCGTCTGCGGCGCGTGTGACGATGGATGCTGGAGAGGACATGG
>JANNEI010000229.1:0-9487 GCA_031378565.1 Burkholderiales bacterium | reverse complement strand
TGCAGCCGATGCGCTTGAGCTGGTCCATCAGCACGCTGCAGTCCGGTCCGGCTGGATGGACCACTGCGACCTCGATGCCGCGCAACTCATCGAACAGCTTGCGGATGCCGGTATTCATGTTCAGCGCATCAGTCGAGCCAGAAGCTGGCGAAACCGTCGGTCGTGAGGTAGGGGTCAGGCTTGATGGGCGCGTGAGCCTGCCACAGCAACTCGAAGACGCCGCCTGCACCCACGCGCGCAATGCGCGGTCGCAGCCAAGCGTGCTGGTTCTCGGGGTCGAGCCTGAGGGTTCCCGCTGGCGCTTCCACACTCACCTGCATCGCCGCCTGGACCAACTTCTGGGTGTCCAGGCTGCCCGACTCGGCAAGCGCCCGGGCGAACAACTGGACCTGGCTGTACGCGCCTTCGGCCCACATGCTGACCGGCGTGTCGGTGCCGAAACGCGCGCGCATCTCTGCCACGAAGCGGGCATTCGCAGCCCCTTCCAGGGAGCTGAAGTAGCTGGCCGCAGTGATGTGGCCGCGGCAGAGTTCGGCACCGACGCTCTGCACCTCGCATTCGACCATCGTGAGGCTGGCAATCGGGACCTTGGCGCTGTCGTTGCCCAATTCCCGGTAGAGGCGGTAGAACTCGCGTGCAGGGCGGCCGACGAGAGTGCAAAACACCACGTCGGGTTGAATGCCCTGAATGGCCTTGACGGCACGACTGACTTCGCCGGTCACGGCTTCGTAGGGGAGGTAGACCTCGTCGACGATTTCGCCGCCGTGCTGCTCGACCACCTCACGCATGATGCGGTTGGTCTCCCGCGGGTAGATGTAGTCAGACCCTATCAGGCAGAAGCGCCGGCCATGGTGGCGCAGCAGGTAGGCCGCCAGTTGCAGCGTGTTCTGGTTGGGTGCCGCGCCGGTGTAAATGACGTTGGGCGAGAACTCGAAGCCCTCGTACAGCGAGCAGTACCACAGCAGGCCATTGCGGCGCTCGACGGCTGGCAGCACGGCCTTGCGCCCCGAGGACGTCGAGCAACCGAAGATCACGTTGACGCCCTCTTCCAGCAGCAGGTGCTCGGCCAGGCGGCGGTATTCGTCGGGGTCGGACTTCGGGTCAAGCGCCAGCGGCTCGATCTGCCTGCCGAGCACGCCCCCGGCTGCGTTGATCTGCTCGATGGCCAGGACGGTACCCAGGAAGTGCTCGGTCTCGGACACCGACATCACACCCGAGCGAGAGAACAACACCCCGACGCGCCAGGTCGGTGCCTCGCTGGCGGCAGGCTGGCGGCTGAGAGTTTGCGGCATCGTGGTCTCGATCAGAGGCCGGAAGCGGCCGAAGCAGCCAAGCCTGCAGTGTGTGTACGGAGTGCCTGCTCAAGCCGTTGCGCCACAGCCAGCAGGCGGGCATCGGAGCCCCGAGGCGCGATCAGTTGCAGGCCGACCGGCGCGCCCCCGTCGCCCACCGCGCCGGGCACGCTGACGCAGGGCACGCCGAGAAGCGTCCACAGGCGGTTGAAGGTGGAAGGGCCGGTGCTCGCGTAGCCGACGGGCGGCTCGTCGGGCGCGCTTGGGGTCAGGAGCGCGTCGAAGTCCTGCAGCCAGTCCTGCGCCTCAGCGCGGGCCCGCAACGTGAGTGCCTGCGCGGCCTCGTATGCAGCCGGGGTGATTGCGCGCGTGCTTTGCAGGTAGTCGTGCAGCACCGGCGACAGCCGGTCGCGATGGTTGTCGAACTCCCAGGCCAGGCAGCGCCAGGCCTCGAAACCCTGCACCTGCGCATGGGCCTCGAAGGCCGCGCCGGCCCAGGGCGGCAAGGTGCAGCGGCGCACCTCGATGCCAGCCGCGTGCAAAGCACGCACTCCCTGCTCCACTGCAGCAGCGGCGTTGGCAGAAAGGCCCTGCCAGGGATAGACCTCGGGCACGCCCACCGTCAGCGGCCCCGGCGCGGCCCCGGTGCCGACGGCCAGCGCGCGCCCGCAAAGCGCCTGGGCAAACCAGGCCACGTCGGCCACATCGCGTGCGAACAGGCCCACCGTATCGAGCGACCAGGAAAAGCACTTCAAGCCGACCGTGGGGAGCCAGCCGAAGCTGGGCTTGTAGCCCACCACGCCGCAGTACGAAGCCGGCCGGATCACCGAGCCGCCCGTCTGCGTGCCCAGCCCCAGCGGCACCAGCCCAGCTGCCACCGCAGCGGCCGAGCCGGCGGACGAACCGCCCGGCGTGCGGCCCGGTGCGCGGGGGTTGCGCGTCGCAGTCGGATGCAGATAGGCGAACTCGGTGGTGCTGCTCTTGCCGATGACCAGCCCACCGGCGCGGCGCAGCACGGACACAACGGCCGCGTCGACGGCCGCCGGCCGCGGTGGGTAGATCGTGCTGCCGTAGGACGTCGGCAGGTTGCGGGTGTCGAAGATGTCTTTCACCGCCACAGGAAGACCGGCCAACGGGCCGCGCAGGTGCCGGGCCTCGGCGGCGGCATCGTCCGCGCCCAGGGTGCAGACGAACGCGCACAGCGCGCTGTCCTCGGCGGCGATTCGCGCCAGCGTCTCGCGTGCGAGGGTCTCGGGTGCCAACGCCCCTTGTGCGAGCAGCGCGGCCGTGTGCCGGGCCGTCGGGAAGTCTGGATTCGGGCTCATTGCTTTCTCACACCCTCAACTGGGCATGGATGGTGTGTTCGGCGTCGGGTGCGTCGGTGGCCCCTTCGGCCACGATCTCACCGCGCTTGAGCACACTGTAGCGGTCGGCCACCTGCAGCGCGAAGCCGACGTTCTGTTCCACGATCAGCATGGCCGTGCCCCGCGTGTCGCGTTCGCGCTTCAGCGCCTCGGCCAAACGGGTGATGACCGATGGCTGCAACCCTTCGGTGATCTCGTCGATGAGGATGAGCCGCGGCCTTGCCATCAGCGCGCGGGCCACCAGCAGCATCTTCTGTTCACCGCCCGACAGCGTGCCGGCCAGCTGCGCGAGCCGCCCCGACAGAAACGGAAAGTACTCGACCACGCCTATGAAGCGCTCGTCGAAACCGGTGTCGCGGGACAGCCCCAGGCGCAGGTTGTCGCGGATGCTCAGCTCGGCAAAGAGCGCCTGCTCCTGCGGCGTGTAGGCCACCTGTTGGCGGGCCACCTTGTGCGCGGGCCAGATGGTGACGTCCTGGCCGAAGAGACGTACGGCGCCTGCGCGCTTGGGCAGGTAGCCCATCACAGACTTCAGCAGCGTGCTCTTTCCCATGCCGTTCTTGCCCAACAGCGCGGTGATGGTGCCTGGCGCGATGATCAGCGACACGCCGCGCAGCACCATCGCCTCGTCGTAACCGCTGGCCACGGCCTGCAGGTCCAGCGCCAGGTCCGTCATGCAGCCTCCGTGCCGTGGCCGGCCACTCCGGAGTAGACGGTGCGCACAAGGTCCGAGTCCACCACTTCTTGCACCGTGCCCTGCAATGCGATGCGACCCTGGTGCAGCACCACCATGCGCGTGGAGATCTCGCGCACGAAGTCGATGTCGTGCTCCACCAGCAGCAGGCACAGGCCGAATCGCTGCGTGAGGTCGAGGAACACCTGGCCGATCTGCCCTCGCTCGGCCAGCGTCAGGCCGGCCGTGGGTTCGTCCAGCAGCACGACGCGCGGCTCCATCGCCAGCACCATCGCCAGCTCCAGCGCTTGCTGCTCGCCATGCGACAGCTGGCGAGCCGGCGTGCCGAGCTTTTGGTCGAGCTGCGTGACCGCCAGCACCACCACCGCGTAGGCCGGGAGCTCGAGCACGCCGCTGCGCTGCCAGATGGATGGCCTGTCCAGCCGCGCGCGGGCGACGCGCAGGCATTCGGCCACGGTGAGCGTGTTGAACACGTTGGCAGTTTGGAATTTGCGCCCCAGGCCGTGGCGCACGCAGATGTAGGGCGGTGAGCGCTGGATGTCGTGGCCGGCAATGTGGACGCTGCCTGCACTGCGTTCTGCGCCGTCGCTCATGCACTTCATCAGCGTGGTCTTGCCCGCGCCGTTCGGGCCGATCAGGCTGACCAGCTCGCCGGCGCGTGCCGTGATGTCGATGTGCTCCAGCACACGCAAGCTGCCGAACCGCTTGGTCACACCCTTGAGCACCAGCGCCTCGGAAGCAGCCGTGGCAACGTTGCGGCGCGGAATTGCTGTGGCCAGTGTGGGCGGGTTGCGGTCAACGGCGTCTTCGTCCTTCTGCCGCAAGCGCCCGGACAGCGCGGGCAGCAGGCCCTGCGGCAGCAGCACGATCACCGCCACGAAGGCCGCGCCGAGCAGCAGCTTCCACACATAGGGCAGGCTTCCACCGAGGTAGGCGCTGGCCACCTCGATGAGCAGCGCACCGAACACCGGGCCGATCAAGGTGCCGCGACCACCGAGCGCCACCCAGATGATGATCTCGGTGCCGAACACGAAGCCCGCCAGCTCGGGTGCCACCACGCCGCTGAAGCTGGCGTAACCGAAGCCGGCGACGCTGGCGACCATGCCCGTCACTACCAGCAGGGCAATCTTCAGCGTCGAGGTGTCGATGCCGAGGTAGGCGCAGCGCAGCTCGTTGTCGCGCGTGGCCAGCAGCAGGCGGCCGGCGTCGCTGTGCACGAAGCGCCATGCCAGCGCAGTAAGGATCAAAAGCGCGAAGCCAGCCCACCAGAACCAGGCCTCGAGCGAGAGATCGAAGCTGGTGTAGCCCGTCAGCCCCGAACTCGAACCGGTGAAGGTGCCACCCGAGAACAGCAACTGCGTCATGACGATGGGCAGCACCAGCGAGATGACCGAAGCGTACAAAGGCGTGGCCCCATGGTAGAACGACAGCCAGCCCACCAATGCGGCAATCGCGGCCGCCGACAGCAGGGCCGCGGCCAGCGCCAGCAGTGCGAGTCCTGGACTGAAGCCCAGGTGCGTGAACACCAACCCGGCGGCGTAGGCTCCTGCACCGAAGAAGGCCGATTGGCCGAAGGTCAGGTAGCCGGTGTAACCCCAGAGGAGGTCCACCGTCAGCGCCAGCATCGCGAAGAAGATGGCGCGAATCAGGATGTTCAGCATGTAGCTGTCCAGCACGAACGGGGCCACAGCCACCACCAGCGCAGCGGCACTGCAGGCGATGAGGAAGCGGCGGTCGCGCGCAACGGGAGGCGGCAGCGGGGAAATGGCGGCGTTGTCAGGCACGGGCGAACCCCCTCGGGCGGATGCGCAAGGTGACTGCGGCCAGCACGGCGATTGCCAGTCCGCCCAGGATCGGGCTGACGTAGGTGCTCAACAGCACCTGCGCCGCGCCGAAGACCACCGTGGCCACGAGCAGGCTGGCCATCGATGAGCCCGACACCATCACCAGCATGAAAGCGTTGACGAGCCAGGGGATGCCCATGTTCGGGTCAACGCTGGACAGTGGTGTGATCAGCGCTCCGGCCAGGCTGCCCAGGCCGGCACCCAGGCTGAAGCTGATGAAGCGCACCGCGCCGGAGTTGATGCCCAGCCCGCGCGCGAGTTGTTCGTTCATGATGACCGCGCGGGTCACCAGGCCGAAACGGGTACGTGTCAGCAACAGCGCCATGCAGGCCCCGATGACGGTGGCCGCGCCCACCAGCAGAAGCCGGTAAGCCGAATAGTCGGTGCCCAGCACGGCCACGGTGCCCTGCAGCGGGCTGGGCACGAACTTCACTTCGCGGCCGAAGCCAAGCGTGATGAGCTGACCGATGATGATGCCCAGCCCCCAGGTGGCCAGGATGGCGTCCAGCGGCCGGGCGTAAAGCGGCCGCACCACCAGCCACTCGATGGCCATGCCGGCCACCGCACCGGCCAGCAAGGCCAGCGGCAGGCCTGCCCAAGGCGACAGCCCGAGCTGCGCAGCCACCAGGCTGGCATAGCCGCCGATGGTCAGGAACGCGCCGTGGGCGAAGTTGATGATCTTCATCACGCCAAAGATCAGCAGCAGCCCCGCCGCCACCGCGTAGAGGATCGCGGTGGTGGTCAGGATGTCGAGCAGCAGTGCCATGGATTGCGTGCGCTTCGCCGCAGCCGTCAGCGACGGTTCACTTGAGGTTGGGGCACTGCGTGCCGGGATCCACGTCCTTGAACGATGCGATCACCTTCACGCTGCCGTCGGCCTGCGCCTCGCCAAGATACATGGTCAGGGGCGCGTGGCGCTGCTTGGACATGGTGATGGTGCCGCGCGGGCCTTCCACCGAGACGGTGGCCAAGGCCGGGATCACCTTTGCCGCCTCGGTGCTCTTCGCCTTTTCGACCGCCGCCTTGTAGGCGTAGACGGCTTCGTACTGTGGCACCGACAGGTCGTTGGGAGTCTTCAGGTCGGCACCGAACTTCTTGCCCATGGCCGCAAGGAACTGCTTGTTCTTCGCGCTGTCGATGCTGGTGACGTAGGACGCCGAAATGAAGATGCCCTGCGCGTCGGCACCCATGGCCTTGGCTGTGCCTTCGTCGACGGCCAGATTCCCGTACGGGATGCTGATGCCGGCCGCCCGCAGCTGTTTGGTCAGCGTGACGTTGGGCGCGCCGCCGGCCGTGGAGGTGACGAGTGCATCGGGCTTGGCCGCGCGGATCTTGCTGATCACGGCGGTCCAGTCGCTGCCGTCCATCGGCAGGTACTCCTCGCCCACCACCTTGCCGCCCTTGCCCTCGGCGTACTTGCGGGTGAACTCGAGCATGCCTCGGCCAAAGGAGTAGTCGCTGCCGACGAGGAAGAAGGTCTTCGCCGACTTGGCCTTCATGAAGTGGTCGATGATGGGCGGCACCTGCTGCTCGGGCACCCACGCGTTGACGTACATCCACTGGCTGCACGAACGGCCTTCATAGAACGAGGTGTAGATGTACGGTACCTTGCCCCGGGCAAGGATCGGCAGCCCGGCGTTGCGCGCGGCGCTGGTCTCCATCGAGATCAGCACGTCAACCTTCTTCTGGAAGATCAGCGAGTCGAAGGCTTTCTGCGCGCCGACGGCGCCAGAGCCGTCGTCCGCCACTTCGAGCTCGACCTTGCGGCCGAGGATGCCGCCCGCGGCGTTGATCTCGTCCACCGCCAACTGCGCCGACTGAACGACCGAGGGAGCAACGACGCTGTTGGCACCAGACAAGCCAACGGGAACGCCGATGCGGATGGGGTCTGCCGCCATGGCCGCTGCGGTCAGAAAAAGGCCAGACACGCCGAGTGCGACAGAGAGGTGATGAAGCGTGGATCCAGACATGGGAACTCCTGATGGGTGGGTTGGGGACGGGAGTCGGGTCAGTACCAGCCGGGCGACTCCTTTGAGCCCAGCATTTCGTCGTACACATCGGTGCGGCGGTCGCGCAGCACCTGGTTGAACTGATTCCAGTTGCGCATGCGCCTTGCGCTGCCGAGGTCGACCTCGGCCAGCACGATCTCTTCGGCATCGCGGCTGGCCGGCCCGGCCACGGGCCAGCCACTGCAGCCCACGATGACGCTCTGGCCCTCGAAGGGCTGGCCGCGTTCCGTGCCCACCCGGTCGGCACAGGCGACGAAGATCGAGTTGCTGTGCGCCGCGGCCATGGCCAGCACCGTGGCCATGGCCTCGCGCCCAGGCAACTGGCCCGGGATCGGGACCCAGTTGGTGGGTACGCAGACGATGTCGGCACCCTTCAGCGCCTGCAGCCGGAAGGTCTCCGGGAACCAGATGTCGTAGCAGATCGCAACGCCGATGCGCCCGATAGGAGTCTTGAACACCGGGAAGCCCAGGTTGCCGGGCTCGAAGAACAGGTTCTCGGCGTTCCACAGATGCACCTTGCGGAACGTACCGATGTAGCCTGCGGGGCCAATGACAACGGCCGCGTTGTAGAGCACATCGCCATCACGCTCGGCGATGCCCGCCACCAGCGTGACATCAAGTCGCTCAGCGGCGGCCATCCAGGCCTGGCAGGTGGGGCCGTCCGGTACGGCCTCGGCCAGGGAAAAAGCCTCGGCGCGTGTCTCGAACACATACCCTGAGTTCGCCAGTTCCGGGAGCACGATCAGCCGTGCGCCATCTGCGGCAGCACGCTCGATTTGGGCCAGGCTCGCCGACAAGTTGGCCGCCTTCTCACCCACGCGAGGGCGCATCTGCAAGCATGCGACCTTGATCGCGTTGGCCTGACCATTCGCTGGATCTGTCATCGAAAGCTCCGGAACAAAAACGAAAAAGCCCCCTGACGCGCAGTGCGCTGATCAGGGGGCTGTGTAGCCCGTGTGTGTGGGCGGCTCTGTTGCCGCTGCCAGGAATCGGCTGGAATTTATGCGCCCTCCGGGCGACTGTCAAGCTGAATCATTTGGGTCCGTGGCTGTCGTTCTGTACCGCACCTTTCAACCGCAGACTCGACATCGTGGCCGGTGCCAAACGGGTGTAAGGTCGATCGGACTATCCGAAGGCACGCGATGAACCAACCCTCACCGCACGACGCGCGCAGCCCGCTCGAGCTCCTGCGCAAGCTTCAGCTTTCTTTGGAAGACGTGCATGCGCATGCAATCGATCCTGCGCATCTGCGCGATTCGAAGGTGGCGATCGAATCGCCTGCCTCCAGGTATCCGCGGCGCTCGCGCTTCAGCCAGATTTTCTCGTTCCTCTACACGCTCAACATCGAGAAGTTCGAGAAGGCCGTACACGATCAATTGAAGTCGTGCGTCATGGGTTACGCGCTCGAGCTGCGGTCTGCGGGCGACATCCTGCTGAGCAAACAATTCAACTACTCGAAGAATTACAACGATGGCCCCACCGGTTGGCACGCCGACACGCCGATGCACGTCGCCAGCGCGAGCAAACTGATCACGGCGATGGCGATGACGCAGCTGCTGCGGGACCACGGAATCGCCTTCGACGACAAGATCGCGCCGTGGCTGCCGCAATATTGGCCGCGTGGGATGAACGTGAGCAACCTCACCTTCCGGCACTTGCTGACGCACACGTCCGGGTTGCTTGCCTCGATAAAAGCTCCGGGCCCGATGGACTTTCAGTCGATGAAGGATGCGATTGCACTCGGCACCACCGACCTGACAACGCGTGACTACAAAAACGTCAACTACTCGCTCTGTCGCGTCCTGTTGGCCACGATCAACGGCGACGCCTATCCATCGATGTTGATCACGGCAGACTCCATCTTGGCACCGCTCTTTGCCGTGCGGGACTCAGTCTGGGACACCGTGTCCATCCGTGCCTATTCGCAATACGTGAACGACAACATTTTCGCGCCCTCAGGTCTGCCGGCGCGTGATTTGAATCGCCCCAACGAAGCGGCGCTCGCGTATCTCGCAATCTATGACAACTTGCCCGGATGGAATTCCGGCGACAAGCAAGGTGGCAGCGGCGCGATCGGCTGGCATCTGACGGTACGTGAGTTGCTGCGCGTGATGGCAACCTATCGCCGCAGCGGCAAGATCGTGGGAGCGTGGCGCGCGCAGAAGATGTTGGACGAGGGCATTGGCCTCGATATCGATTTCACGCGCGACACGCGACTCGGCCGGCTGTATGCAAAAGGCGGTTATTGGGGATCCAAGGAAGGCAGAGTCGAACAGACCAACGC
>JANNEI010000219.1:0-3366 GCA_031378565.1 Burkholderiales bacterium | reverse complement strand
CGACAGCATCCCGATCCTTTGCATCACCGGCCAGGCACCGCGCGCCCGCATGTACAAGGAAGACTTCCAGGCGGTGGACATCGAGTCCATCAGCAAGCCGGTGACGAAGTGGAGCGTCACCGTGCGCGAGCCGGCGCTGGTGCCGCGCGCATTCCAGCAGGCCTTCCATTTGATGCGTTCGGGCCGCCCCGGCCCGGTGCTGATCGACCTGCCGTTCGACGTGCAGATGGGCGAGATCGAGTTCGACATCGACACCTACGAGCCGCTGCCGGTCTACAAGCCGGCGGCCACGCGCAAGCAGATCGAGCGCGCGCTCGACATGCTGGCCGCCGCGAGCAAGCCGCTGATCGTGGCCGGCGGCGGCATCATCAACGCCGATGCGTCGGACCTGCTGGTGGAGTTCGCCGAACTCACCGGCGTGCCGGTGATTCCGACGCTGATGGGCTGGGGCACGATCCCCGACGACCACCCGCTGATGGCCGGCATGGTGGGCCTGCAAACCAGCCACCGCTACGGCAACGCGACGATGCTGGCATCCGACTTCGTGCTGGGCATCGGCAACCGCTGGGCGAATCGGCACACCGGCTCGCCGGAGGTTATTGCAAGGGCCGCACCTTCGTTCACGTCGACATCGAGCCCACGCAGATCGGCCGGGTGTTCAACCCCGAGCTGGGCATCGTCAGCGACGCCAAGGCCGCGCTGCAACTTTTCGTCGACGTGGCGCGCGAACGCAAGGCCGCAAAGATGCTGAAGGATTTCGGCGACTGGGCCAAACGCTGCGCCGAGCGCAAGACGCTGATGCACCGCAAGACGCATTTCACCGAGACGCCGATCAAGCCGCTGCGCGTCTACGAGGAGATGAACAAGGTGTTTCCACGCGACACGATCTACGTCACCACCATCGGCCTGAGCCAGATCGCCGGTGCGCAGTTCCTGCATGTCTACGGCCCGCGCCAGTGGATCAACTGCGGCCAGGCCGGCCCGCTGGGCTGGACGATTCCCGCCGCGCTGGGCGTGGTGGCAGCCGACCCGACTCGCACCGTGGTCGGCCTGTCGGGCGACTACGACTTCCAGTTCATGATCGAAGAGCTGGCGGTGGGCGCGCAGTTCCGCCTGCCCTATGTGCAGGTGCTGGTGAACAACAGTTACCTCGGGTTGATCCGCCAGAGCCAGCGCGGTTTCGAGATGGACTATTGCGTGCAACTCGCCTTCGAAAACCAGAACGTGGACGACGCGCAGCTCAAAAGCTACGGTGTGGACCACCAGGCGGTGGTGCAGGGGCTGGGCTGCAAATCGCTGCGCGTCACCGACCCCGAGAAGATCGAGGCGGCGATGATCGAAGCGCGCGCGATGGCGCGCAAGTACAGCGTGCCGGTCGTCGTGGAGGTGATCCTGGAGAAGGTCACCAACATCGCGATGGGCACCGAGATCGACAAGGTCAACGAGTTCGAGGACATCGACTGCCGCCACCCCGAGGGCCGGCAAGGCCTGGAGATGGCGGGCTTGCTGGAATAGCGGCAACCATCCACAGCCACATCAGGAGACACGCCACCATGCCCCGCTTCGCCGCCAACCTCTCGATGCTGTTCACCGAGCATCCATTCCTGGACCGCTTCGCACCCGCCGCGAAGGCCGGCTTCAAGGCCGTCGAATTCCTCTTCCCTTACGACCACACGGCCGCGGAAATCCGCCAGCGTCTGGACGACCACGGCCTGAGCCTGGTGCTGCACAACCTGCCGGCCGGTGACTGGAACGCGGGTGAGCGCGGCATCGCCTGCCACCCCACCCGGGTCGACGAGTTTCGCGCCGGCGTGGCCCGCGGCATCGAGTACGCGCAAGCGCTCGGCGTCGGTCAACTGAACTGCCTTGCCGGCAAGGCCCCGGCCGGCGTCGCCGAAAGCGTGTTGCGCGAGACCTTCGTCGGCAACCTGGCGTTTGCGGCGGCGCAACTGAAGTCGGCCGGGCTCAGGTTGCTGATCGAGCCCATCAACACCTTCGACATCCCCGGCTTCTACCTGAACCGCACCGCGCAGGCGGTGGAAATACTGGCCCAGGTCGGTGCCGACAACGCCTTCGTGCAGTACGACATCTATCACGCCCAGCGCATGGAAGGCGAGCTGGCGGCGACGATGGAAAAGTACCTGCCGCAGATCGGCCACATCCAGCTGGCCGACAACCCCGGCCGCAACGAACCGGGCAGCGGCGAGATCAATTACCGCTTTCTGTTCGAGCACCTCGACCGCATCGGCTACGCCGGCTGGATCGGCTGCGAATACAAACCCGCCACCACCACCGAGGCCGGCCTGGGCTGGCGGCAGCGCCTGGCCCATTGACCCTTCGACCCATCGACAACCGGAACACACCATGACCACGCAACCACTCAAGATCGGCTTCGTCGGCCTGGGCATCATGGGCGCGCCGATGGCCGGCCACCTGATCAAGGCCGGCCACCAATTGTTCGTGTTCACGCGGGGCAAGACGCCCGAGTCGATCGCCAGCAGCAAGGCCACGCAGTGCACCAGCGCGCGCGGCGTGGCCGAGCGGGCCGACATCGTCATCACGATGGTGCCCGACACGCCCGATGTCGAAGCGGTCTTGTTCGCCGATAACGGCATTGCTGCCGGACTCACGTCATCGGCAGGCGGTCGCGACGGCCGCGACGGCCGCATCAGCAAGGTCGTGGTCGACATGAGCTCGATCTCGCCGATCGCCACCAAATCGTTCGCGCAGAAGATCAACGCGCTCGGTTGCGACTACCTGGACGCGCCAGTGTCCGGTGGCCAGGTGGGCGCTAAAAACGCCACGCTGTCGATCATGGTGGGCGGCCCGGAGGCGGTGTTCGAAAGGATCCGGCCGCTGTTCGAACTGATGGGCAAGAACATCACGCTGGTGGGCGGCAACGGCGACGGGCAGACGGCCAAGGTGGCCAACCAGATCATCGTGGCGGCAAACAGCAGCGCCTCGGCCACCGCCTCGATGTTCAGGGCCACGATGATCTGGTTGGCCACCTTGGCGGTCTGGCCGTCGCCACTGCCGCCGACCAGGGTGATGTTCTTGCCCATCAGTTCGAACAGCGGTTTGACACGCTCGAATACCGCCTCGTCGCCGCCCACCATGATGGACAAGGCGGCGTTGCGGGCACCGACCTCGCCGCCCGAAACCGGCGCGTCGAGGTAGCCGCAACCCAGAGCGCCAATTTGCTGCGCGAAACCCTTGGTCGCGATGGGCGAGATGGAGCTCATGTCGACCACCACCTTGCCCGCGCTCAAGCCTGCCGCGACACCGGCTTCGCCGAACAGCACGGACTGCACATCGGGCGTGTCCGGCAGCATGGTGATGACGATGTCCGCCTGCTGCGCCACTTCG
>JANNEI010000212.1:0-5086 GCA_031378565.1 Burkholderiales bacterium | reverse complement strand
GCGTTGGTGCGCGAGTCGGACAGGAAGACGAGGCCGGCATCGAGTTTGATGCCCACGCAATAGGTCATGGATTGGCGTCCGAAAGGGTCTTGAGGCGGTACAGCGCGTCGAGCGCTTCCTTGGGAGTGAGCATATCGGGGTTGATCGCGGCGAGCGCCTTCTCCATCGCCGATGGCTCGGTCAACGGTGCGGGTGCGGGCGCAGCAAACAGATCGATCTGCGCGTCGCCGGCCTTCTGCTGATTTTCCAGCGCCTCCAGCGTGGCGCGCGCCTGCCGCACCAGCGTGGCCGGCATGCCGGCCAGCCTCGCCACCTGCACGCCGTAGCTGCGGCTGGCCGGGCCGGGCTGGATGTCGTGCAAGAAAACGATGTCGTCGACGCCGTTCTTTTGAGTCTCTGCAGCCGACACGTGCACGTTCAAGGCGCGCTCGTGCTTCAACGGAAACGCCGTCAACTCGAAATAGTGGGTCGCGAACAGTGTGAAGGCGCGGCAGCGCTCGTGCAGGTGGCTGGCGATGGCACCCGCCAGCGCCAGCCCGTCGAAGGTGGAGGTGCCGCGGCCGATCTCGTCCATCAGCACCAGCGACTGCTCGCTCGCACCGTGCAGAATCGCCGCCGCCTCGGTCATCTCGACCATGAAGGTCGACTGCGCGTTGGCCAGGTCGTCGGCTGCGCCGATGCGCGTGTGGACGGCGTCCATCGGCCCCAGCCGGCAGGCGGCAGCCGGCACGAACGAGCCCATCGCCGCCAGCAGCGCAATCAGCGCCACCTGCCGCATGAAGGTGCTCTTGCCGCCCATGTTGGGGCCGGTGATCACCAGCATTTTTCGCGATGCATCCAGCCAGCAGTCGTTGGCCATGAAGTTGCCTGCGCCGGTTTCCTGCAGCCGCGCTTCGACCACCGGATGGCGGCCGGCTTCGATGGCGATGCAAGGCTCTTTCACGAACTGCGGACGACACCAGTTCAGCGTGGCGGCGCGTTCCGTCAACGCGGCCAGCGCGTCCAGGCTGGCGAGTGCCCGCGCCAGACCGGCCAGCGCTTCCAGATGACCCTGCAACTCGTCCACCACTTGCTCATACAACAACTTCTCGCGCGCCAGCGAACGGTCTTGTGCCGACAGCGCCTTGTCCTCGAAGGCTTTCAGTTCCGGCGTGATGAAACGCTCTGCGTTCTTCAGCGTCTGGCGGCGCTGGTAGTCGGCCGGCACCTTGCTCGCCTGGCCTTGTGTCACTTCGATGTAGAAGCCGTGCACCTTGTTGAACTGCACCCGCAGGTTCGCGATGCCGGTGCGGGTTCGTTCGCGCGACACCAGCTCGAGCAGGAAGGCAACGCAGTTTTGCGTGATGCCGCGCAGCTCGTCGAGTTGCGCGTCGAAGCCGACGGCGATCACACCGCCGTCGCGCAGCTGCACGGCGGGCTCGTCGGCGATGGCGGCGCTCAACAGCGATTCGATCTGCGCATCGGGTGCCAGCGCTTCGGCCAGCATGTCGAGCAGCACGGCACTGCCATGCGGCACCAGCAAGCGCAGCGCCGGCAGGGCGGCGAGCGTGGCGCGCAGGCCGGTCAGTTCGCGCGGCCGCACCTGGCGCAGCGCGATGCGCGCGGTGATGCGTTCCACATCGCTGACGCCGCGCAGCGCGTCACGAAGCGGGTCGGCACCCGCTCCCAGCAGCGCGTCGATGGCATCGTGGCGCTGCGTCGCCACCGTGCGCGCGCGAAGCGGGTGCGTCAGCCAGTGGTGCAGCGCGCGGCTGCCCATGCCGGTGCGGCAGGTGTCCAGCAGCGAAAGCAGGGTGGGCGCGTCTTCACCGCGCAGCGTCTGCGTCAGCTCCAGGTTGCGGTGCGTGGTGGGCGGCAGGTCGAGCAGGTCGCTCGCCCGCTCGACTTCCAGCGTTCGCACGTGCGCAAGCGCCTGGCCTTGCGTGTGCTCGGCGTAGCTCAGCAAGGCTGCGGCAGCGGCGTGGGCGGTTGGCAGGTCTTGCGCGTTGAAGCCGGCCAGGCTCGCCACGCGCAGTTGCTCGCACAGCTTGCGCTGGCCGAGTGCGGCGTCGAACTGCCACGCAGGGCGGTGCGTGATGGCGACCTTCGCCTGTGTCAGCGCCGACGGAATGTTCTCGCGGTCGACCAGCGCTTCAGCCGCGTTCAAGCGCGCCAGCCACCCGGCCAGTTCGCGATCACTGCATTCGGTCAGGCCGATCTGCCCTTGCGTCAGGCCCAGCCACGCCAGCCCGTGCGTCACCTTGCCGCGCTGCGTGCGCGTGGCCACGGCCAGCAGCAGCGCATCGCGCTTGTCGGCCAGCAACTCGGTGTCGGTCACGGTGCCCGGCGTGACCACGCGCACCACCTTGCGTTCGACCGGTCCCTTGGCTGTAGCAACGTCGCCGACCTGTTCGCAGATCGCCACCGGCTCGCCCAGCTTGATCAGCTTCGCGAGGTAGCCATCGACCGAATGCACCGGCACGCCGGCCATCGCAATCGGCTCGCCGCCGCTCTGGCCGCGGCTGGTCAGCGTGATGTCGAGCAGCCGATTCGCCTTGCGCGCATCGTCGAAAAACAGCTCGTAGAAATCGCCCATTCGATAGAAAACGAGCGTGTCGGGAAAGTCGGCCTTGATGCGCAGGTACTGCTGCATCATGGGTGTGTGGTGGGCGAGGTCGTTGTCGTTGGGCATGGCTTCTGGAGTGAACGACAACGTGGGCACGGGCCGGGCTCAAAATGATACAAGGTGCCCTTCGGACGATGACCTCGCCCGCACGGCCTTCGAAGCAACGAACACGAGGAGACCTCATGGCTGAAGCATTCATCGTCGCCGCAGCGCGCACCGCGGGCGGCAAGAAGGGGGGCAGGCTGGCCGGCTGGCACCCGGCCGACCTGGGCGCTCAGGTGCTGAACGCGCTCGTCGATCGCACGGGCTTGGACCCGGCGTTGATCGAAGACGTGATCATGGGCTGTGTCGACCAGGCCGGTGAGCAGGCTGCCAACGTGGCGCGCAATGCGGTGCTGGCCTCGCGCCTGCCCGAGTCGGTGCCGGGCACCTCCATCGATCGCCAGTGCGGCTCGTCGCAGCAGGCGCTGCACTTCGCGGCGCAGGCGGTGATGTCGGGCAACATGGACATCGTGATCGCGGCCGGCGTCGAAAGCATGACCCGCGTGCCGATCGGCATGCCGAGTTCGCTGCCGCAAAAGCACGGCTTCGGCTTCTACATGAGCCCCGAGATCCAGGCGCGCTACCCGAACATCGTGTTCAGCCAGTTCATGGGGGCCGAGATGATGGCCAAGAAGTACGGCCTCAGCAAGGATCAGCTCGACGATTACGCCTTCGCCAGCCACCAGCGCGCCGTGGCCGCCACGCAGGCCGGCGTGTTCACCGACGAGATCGTGCCCATCGAAGTGCGGCTGGCCGACGGCAGCACGAACGGTGAAATGCACAGTGTCGATGAAGGCATTCGCTTCAGCGCCACGCTGGACGGAATTCGGGCCGTGAAGCTGCTGCAGGAAGGCGGCAGCGTGACGGCTGCCAACGCCAGCCAGATCTGCGACGGCGCGAGCGGCGTGATGGTGGTCAGCGAGCGCGGGTTGAAGACGCTCGGCGTGCAACCGTTGGCGCGCATCCACCACATGTCGCTGCTCGGCCACGACCCGGTGATCATGCTGGAAGCGCCGTTGCCGGCCACCGAACGCGCGCTGAAAAAGGCGGGCATGCGCATCGACGACATCGACCTGTTCGAAGTCAACGAAGCCTTTGCGTCGGTGCCGATGGCGTGGCTGAAAGCCACAGGTGCCGACCCGGCGCGCCTCAACGTGAACGGCGGCGCGATTGCGCTCGGCCATCCGCTGGGCGCGTCGGGCACCAAGCTGATGACGACGCTGCTGCACGCGCTGAAGCAGCGCGGCAAGCGCTACGGTCTGCAGACCATGTGCGAAGGCGGCGGCATGGCCAACGTGACCATCGTCGAGCGGTTGTGAACATGGCGTTCGAGCACATCACCTACGCGCTGGAAGAAGGCGTTGCGACGGTCACGTTGAACATGCCGGCGCGCATGAATGCGCTCAGCGCGGCCTTGCAGGTCGAGGTGACGCAGGCGCTGGCGCTGGTCGCTCAAGACACGAGCGTGCGCGTGCTGAGGTTGACCGGTGCGGGCCGCGCGTTTTCGGTCGGTGCCGACCTTGGTGGGCTGGGGGCCGACGACGCCAGCGAAAGCAGCATCGGCCAGCGCACGGCCGACCAGATGGAAGCGGTGGCGAACCCGCTGATCCTGGCCTTGCGCTCGCTGCCTGTTCCGGTGCTGGTGGCGCTGAACGGTGCTGCGGCTGGCGCAGGGGCCGGTCTGGCGCTGGCGGCCGATGTGGTGATTGCCGCGCGCTCGGCCTACTTTTACCTGCCCTTCATTCCGAAGCTCGGCATCGTGCCGGACCTGGGCATCAGCTGGTTCCTGCCGCGACTGATCGGCCGTTCGCGCGCGATGGCGCTGACCTTGCTGGGGGACCGCCTGAGTGCCGAGCAGGCGGCGCAGTGGGGCGTCGTGTGGGCGTGCGTGGACGACGCTGCGCTCGATGCGGAGTCGATGGCCGTGGCGCGCCGCCTGGCCGCGCTGCCGGCGCACGGCGTTGTGGAGGCGCGCGCCGCGTTCGATCACTCGGAGCGCAGCAGCCTGGCCGAACAACTGCACTATGAAAGCTCGCGCCAGCGCGAGTTGCTGGACCGGCCGACGTTCAGCGAAGGTGTGCAGGCCTTCCTGCAGAAGCGCGAGCCGCGGTTTGCGGGGCGTTGACGGCGTGGGGTGGAGACAGGGCACGCAGATGGGCAAGTGTTTGCAGATTCCACCTCCATCCCAGCCTTCCCCCGTCTAGGGGGAAGGGGCAATGCGGTTCAAATTTGCGACTGCATCGCCTTTGCGCTGGCCTGGGAAACACCCCACCGCGCAAGCATCTCGTCCAGCGACTCCGCGTCCGGCCGGCAATGCAGTTCCGCCGCGGTGCGGCTGAAGCGCGGCGCGGGTGCCGGCTGCGACACGCCGTCCACTTCGACAAAGGTTTCACGCGCCACGTTGTGCGGATGCTGAGGCGCTTCGTCCCAGTCCAGCAC
>JANNEI010000200.1:0-4176 GCA_031378565.1 Burkholderiales bacterium | reverse complement strand
GCGCTGATCGTCGACGTGCCGATCGAGATGGACGACGGCAGCGTGGCGCACTTCGAGGGCTTTCGCGTACAGCACAACCTGTCGCGCGGCCCGGGCAAGGGGGGCGTGCGATACCACCCCGACGTGACGCTGGAAGAAGTGATGGCGCTGAGCGCGTGGATGACGGTCAAATGCGCTGCGGTGAACCTGCCTTACGGCGGTGCCAAGGGCGGCATCCGCGTCGACCCGAAGAAGTTGTCGCTGAAGGAGTTGGAGCGCATGACGCGCCGCTACACCAGCGAGATCGGCATCATCATCGGCCCGCAGCGCGACATTCCGGCACCCGACGTGAACACCAACGGGCAAATCATGGCCTGGATGATGGACACCTATTCGATGAACACCGGCACCACGGCCACCGGCGTCGTCACCGGCAAACCGCTGCACCTGGGCGGCTCGCTGGGCCGGGTGAAAGCCACCGGCCGGGGCGTGTTCGTGACCGGCCGTGAAGCGGCGCGGCGCATCGGCTTGAAGCTCGACGGGGCGCGCATTGCGGTGCAAGGCATGGGCAATGTGGGCAGCTCGGCGGCCGAGCTGTTCGTGCAGGCGGGTGCCACCCTGGTGGCGGTGCAGGATCACACCGGCACCCTCGTGAATCCAAAGGGCTTCGACATGGCTTCGACCATCGACGTGCTCAAGCGCGACGGCGGCATCGGCAACTTCAACGGTGCCGAGCGCATCGACAACGAGAGCTTCTGGGACGTCGATTGCGACATCCTGATTCCGGCCGCCCTCGAAGGCCAGATCACACCGGCGCGCGCCAATCGCATCAAGGCGAAACTGGTGCTCGAAGGTGCCAACGGGCCGACCCTGCCCGAGGCCGACGACGTGCTCGGCGAGCGCGGCGTGCTGGTGGTGCCCGACGTGATCTGCAACGCCGGCGGCGTGACCGTCAGCTACTTCGAATGGGTGCAGGACTTCAGCAGCTTCTTCTGGTCCGAGGACGAGATCAACCTGCGGCTCGACAAGATCATGGTCGACGCGCTGAAGAAGATCTGGGACACCGCCGACCAGCACAAGATCAGCCTGCGCACCGCGACGTTCGCGGTGGCCTGCGAGCGCATCTTGATCGCGCGCGAAGAGCGCGGCCTGTACCCTTGAACGGCAGCAGCGCCGCGCGTTCTATCGGGCCGGCGTCGATGCAGGGGCCATTTGCATCGGCGCACCGGGCACCTGCGACAGTTCGCCCGCGACGGTGACCTTGGTCACGTAGTGGCGGGTTTCACCGAAGCACGAGGTCGGCAGGCCGACCTTTTCTTCGTAGTGCAGCGTCACCCGCTTGCCCATGGCCTGGGTCAGTTCGGCGGCGGTCTTGTCGTCGCGCACGGTGAACAGAAACTTCTCGACGGCCGCGCTGCCCGGCAGCGACACCAAGGCCAGCTCGCCTTCCCAGGTCTTGCAGACCCAACCCTTGTCGGACAGCTTCTGCACCCAGCCCGCCCGTTCGCCCGACGAATAGCTCCAGTTGAGCACCAACGCGAAGTAGGCCACCACCAGCAATGCCAGCGCCAATAGGGCAAGGAAGATTCGTGTGAGGGTCATGGTGTTTGTGGTGCAGATCGAGCGGGCTTGAATCGTGACATGAATCGATGACGCGCCGTGTCGGTTCTCAGGGCCGCAGCGCGAATTGCACGACCACGCCGACAAACACCGCGAAGCCCAGCCAGTGGTTCAGGCGGAACGCGCGAAAGCAGCCGTCGCGCGACCGGTCTCGAATCAGGCTGAAGTGCCAGCCTGCGATCAGCGCCGCCGCCGCCAGCCCGCCGAAGTACGGCCAGCCGAACGAGCGCTGCGCGCCCAGCACCGCCCAGATGGCGATGAACGCGGCATAGAACGCCATCACGCCCGCCACGTCGAAGCGGCCCAGGGTGATCGCCGAGGTGCGGATGCCGATGCGCAGATCGTCGTCGCGGTCCACCATCGCGTACTCGGTGTCGTAGGCCAGCACCCAGAAGGCGTTGCCCAGCAGCAGCCACCCTGCCAGCGCGGGCACACTTCCTTGCACCGCCGCGAAAGCCATCGGGATGCCGAAGCTGAAGGCCACGCCGAGCACGGCCTGCGGCATCGAGAAAAAGCGCTTCGTGAACGGATAGAACAGCGTCACCGCCAGCGCCGCGACGCTCCACAGCACCGTGGCGAGGTTGGTGCTGAGCACCAGCGCGAACGCCAGCAGCGCGAGCGCGGCACCGAGCAGCAGGGCCTGTCGGGGGCTGACGGCACCGCTCGTCACCGGCCGATTCGCGGTGCGCTTCACGTGCTTGTCGAAATCGCGATCGGCCACGTCGTTGACAGCGCAGCCGGCGCTGCGCATCAGGAAGGTGCCGAGCGTGAACACGATGACCAGATGCCAACCCGGAAAGCGATCGGATGCAATCCACAGCGCCGACAGCGTCGGCCACAGCAGCAGGTAACTGCCGGCGGGGCGGTTCCAGCGGATCAGGTCGAGGTACACCGACAGCCGGGAGGGCGCGCGCGACGGAGCAAACAGCGGTGGCATCGGCGGATTGTCGCCGCGCGCTGTGGCCGGCGGGTCACCTTTGTTGCATATGGAAGAAAATGCAAGTATTCTTGCCAATGAAATTACTCGGCGAAAGTTGAACATGCTCCACCTCGCTCCCCGTGCCACCCGTCCCGCCTCCCGGATCGACCCCGGGGCCGTGCTCGCCAAGGCCACCGCACGCGCCGCCGCGCTGCTCGGGCTGACGGGTGCGGCGCTGGCCAAGGTCATCGGTGTCAGCGAAGCCACGGTGTCGCGCGTGTCGCGCGGGGAGCGGCCTCTGGCACCCGACTCCAAGGAAGGCGAGCTGGCCGCCCTGCTGGTGCGCCTGTACCGATCGCTTGACGCCGTGGTGGGCAACGACGAGTCACGCCGCCTGGCCTGGATGCGCAGCCACAACGACGCGCTGAACGGCACGCCGGGCGTGCTGATCTTGACTGCGCAGGGCCTGGTCGCCACCGTGGCCTACGTGGACAGCATGCGCGCCCCGATGTGATGCCGGTCTGGCAGGACGCCTGGTTCGCCTCTGACGCGCGGGCATCGAGCGGCCTGCTGTGGCGCGGCGTCGAGGCGCAGCACCGCGTGGCCACGATGCGCCTGGTCGACAGCCTGGCCGAACAGGCCGAGATCGAACGCATTCTCGAAGCCAGCAAACCGCCTTTGCCCCGCGCTGCGGTCGCGCCGCGCGGCACGGCCAGGCCGCAACATTACCTGCTGAGCACGCCGTTTCGCTACCGCTCTCCGCACCCGTCGCGCTTTCGGGCCGGTGGCGACCCGGGGCTCTGGTACGGCGCGAAAGAGCGCGACACCGCGTGTACCGAAGTGGCCTACTGGCGCTGGCGGTTCCTGATGGACAGCGCCGGCCTGCGCGATGGTGAACTGGTCACCGAGCACACCTTGTTCCAGGCTCAGGTGCGCGGCAGTGCCATCGACCTGTTGCGTGAGCCTTGGTCGGCAGCTGCTGACGCCTGGACGCACCCGACCGACTACGCCGCGTGCCAGGCGCTGGCCAGGGCGGCGCGCGGCTTCGGCGTGCAGTGGATCCGATACGCCTCGGCGCGCCGACCCGGCGGCCACTGTGCGGCGGTGCTGATGCCCGATTGCCTGACGCTGCCCGAGCCGGCGCGGGTCGAAACCTGGCTGTGCAAGGTCACGGCCGCGCAAGCCCTGATGCTGCACGACGAGGACCGGTTGACGGTGGTGCTGGGTGGCTGAGCCGACGAAGCGAAGGACCTGCGAAGCTGTCCAGCGCAGTCGGCTCGCGAAGGCCACGGAAGAAGCTTCGATCAACCCCGGACGTGCAGGCCTGAGCCCCGACGAAGCGAAGGACCTGCGAAGCTGTCCGGCGCAGTCGGCTCGCGAAGGCCAAGGAAGAAGCTTCGATCAACCCCGGACGTGCAGGCCTGAGCCCCGACGAAGCGAAGGACCTGCGAAGCTGTCCAGCGCAGTCGGCTCACCTCAGGCCTGCTCTGCGCAGTTGACACAGGCGCTTCGTTCCGGCCTGAGCCGACGAAGCGAAGGACCTGCGAAGCTGTCCAGCGCAGTCGGCTCGCGAAGGCCAGGAAGACCGTCGATCAACCACGCAGGTGCAGGCCTGAGGTCGCTGCAAGGCTCAGTGAACCACCCGCTCGAACACGAAC
>JANNEI010000198.1:0-3512 GCA_031378565.1 Burkholderiales bacterium | reverse complement strand
GGCGGGCGCGGCCGCCATGTGCGCGCGGCTCACGACGCCGCGGCGTTTTCGGTGGCGGCCTGCGCGGCGAGCGCCAGGCCGACACGCGCAATGCGGCCCTCATGCAGGCTGAGCACGCGAAAGTGCGCGCCGTGCCAATCGATGCCGTCGCCTTCGACATGGTCGCGCGCCAGGTTGTCGGCCATCCAGTCGCGCAGCGTGGCACCGGTGTGCTCGGGCAACGGCAACTGGAAGAACGCGAACACGTCGGCCAGTGGCAGGTCGGCGTCCAGCGTCAGCCGGCCCTGCATCACGCGTTGCTCGGTCGGCGGCTGCTCGGTCGGCTCGACCACTCTGAGCCGCCTGGCGGCCCAGCCGAGGGTCGTGCCTTGCAGCAGCAGCGACATCAACACCACCGCGAAGGCAACGTTGAAGAAGCGGTAGCTGTCGGGCACTTTTTCCATCAACGGGAACAGCGCCAGCACGATGGGCACCGCACCGCGCAGCCCGACCCAGCCGATGAACAGCCGCTGCCGGTGGCCGAAACGCAGCGGCCACAGGCACAGCCACACCGCCAGCGGGCGCGCCACCAGCAGCAGCGTGGCCGCCACCGCGAGCGTGGCTCCGATGTGGTCCAGCATGTCGCGCGGCGACACCAGCAAGCCGAGCAACAGGAACAGGCTGGCCTGCGCCGCCCACGCGAAGCCGTCGAGCGCGGACGACGCCGCGTGCGTGGCCTGTTCAGCGCCTGCACGCACGCGCAAGCCGAACAGGTAGATCGCGAGGAAGCCCGAGCCTTCCACCAGACCCGCCGCCGCGAACACCGCCATGCCGGCCGAGACGATGATCAGCGACAGCACGCCGCCGTGTTCCACCGTCAGCGGCAACCGGCGCAGCAAGGCCGACACGCCCCAGGCACCGAACAGGCCGATGGCGGTGCCGAAACCGACCTGTCGCAACAGCAGCAGCAGCGCGTCGACGAAGCCGGCGTCGGTCTTGATGGTGGCGATCAGCGCCAGCACCATGAACACCGCCATCGGGTCGTTCAGGCCCGATTCCAGTTCCAGCGTGGCGGCCACTTTTTCAGTCAGGCGCAGGCCGCTCTGGCGCAGCACCGAGAACACGGCCGCCGCATCGGTGGAGCCGACGATGGCACCCAGCAGCAGCCCGAGCCGCCAGTCGACGCCCATCACCGCCATCGCCACCGCGCCGACCATGGCCGCCGTCAGCGCCACGCCCACAGTGGCCAGCACCATCGCCGGCACGAGGCCGGTGCGGAAGGTTTCCATGCGGGTGCTGATGCCGCCTTCGAGCAGGATCATCGCCAGCGCCGCGTTGCCGACCCAGGCCGAGAGCTGCGCGTTGTCGAACGGCACGCCGAACGGGCCGTCGACACCCACCACCATGCCCACCACCAGAAACACCAGCAGGAAGGGCAGGCCCAGGCGCGAAGAGGCCACACCGGCCAGCAGGCTGATGAACACCAGCAGGCCGCCGGCCAACAGCACGAGATTGAAGGAATGCATTTGCAAACCACCTTAGCAGAGGCCACGCCGCGCAGGCGACGGATCGGGTGCCGCGGCGCGGTCGGACAAGGTGCCGCGACCCCGGGAAGCCGCGATGGCGCGACGTGCCCGTCCACGCTTAGAGTCCGCTGATGGCGACCTCGCAGACCCCCGTTCGCAACGTGCTCTTCATCATGTGCGACCAGCTGCGCGCCGACCACCTGGGCTGCGCCGGCCACCCGTACCTGAAGACGCCGAATATCGACGCGCTGGCCAGCCGCGGTGTGCTGTTTTCAAATGCCTTCGTCAACGCCAACGTGTGCGGCCCGTCGCGCATGAGCTTCTACACCGGCCGCTACCCGTCCAGCCACGGGGCCACCTGGAACCGGGTGCCGCTGGGCATCGGCGAGGTCACTTTGGGCGAATACCTGCGCGGCAGCGGGCACCGCCTGGCGCTGGCCGGCAAGACGCATGTGATGCCCGATCTGGACGGCCTGGCGCGCCTGCAGATCGACGGCGGCAGCGAACTCGGCCACCTTCTGGCGCGCGGCGGATTCGAGGAAATCGACCGCTACGACGGGCATCACCGGCCGGGCGACGAGTCGGGCTACCCCGCCTACCTGCGCGCCCACGGCTACGCCAGTGCCGACCCGTGGAGCGACTTCGTGATCGCCGCCGACGGCCCGAACGGCGAGCTGCTCAGCGGCTGGCAGATGCGCCACGTGCACCTGCCGGCGCGCGTGCGGCAGGAGCATTCCGAAACCGCCTACATGACCGACCAGGCGCTGTCGTTCATGCGCACGCAGGCCGACGCGCCATGGGCGTTGCACCTCAGCTACGTGAAGCCGCACTGGCCCTACATGGCACCCGCGCCGTACCACGCGCTGTACAGCGCCGAGCAGTGCCTGCCGGTGGCGCGCACCGAGGCGGAGCGGCACGATGCGCACCCGGTGCTGGCGGCTTACCGGCAGCATGAAGAAAGCCTCAGCTTCGCGCGCGACGACTGCGTGCGCACCGTGCGCCCGGCCTACCAGGGGCTGATCCACCAGATCGACGACCAGCTGGGCCGGCTGTTCGACGCCATGGCGGGCATGGGCCGGCTGGACGACACGCTGATCGTCTTCACCGCCGACCACGGCGACTTTCTGGGCGACCACTGGCTGGGCGAGAAGGAGCTGTTCTATGACACGGTGCAGCGCGTGCCGCTGATCGTGGTGGACCCGAGCCGGCAGGCCGACGCCACGCGCGGCACGGTCGAGCAGCGCTTTGTGGAAAGCGTCGATGTGCTGCCGACCATCCTGGCGGCGCTGAACATCGACGCACCGCGCCACCGCATCGAGGGTCGCGCCTTGCAGGGCCTGCTGCACGGCGAGCCGGTCGACGCCTGGCGCGACGCGGTGTTCTGCGAGCTGGACTGGAGCTTCAAGGAAGCGCGGCTGCGCCTGGGCATGAACGTGCAGCAATGCCGCGCCTGGTGCATCCGCACCGAGCGCTGGCGCTACGTTTACTGGCTGGACCAGCCCGAGCAATTGTTCGACCTGCAGGCTGACCCGCAGGAGTTCACCGACCTCGGCCGGCAGGCCACGCACGCCGCGCAGCGAGAGCAGCTGCGCACCCGCCTGTTCGACTGGCTGGCGCGACGCAAGCGGCGCACGACGATCAGCGACGAGCGCGTCGAACAGGCCACCGGCGCGCACAAGCGCGCGGGTGTTTTCTATGGCCAGTGGTAGTTCGCCCACCGCCGTTTCAAACCATCCCCACAGGAAAAAAATCATGCTCCAAACGTTCAAGAAAATCAGCCTCGGCTTGTCCATCGCCCTGTGGTCGATGGCCTGCACGGCGCAGGTCGACAAGCCGGTCAGGCTGCTGGTGGGCTTTGCGCCGGGCGCGTCGACCGACACCGCCGCGCGGCTGCTGGCCGAGCGCATGAAGGACGAGTTGAAGCAACCGGTGACGGTCGACAACAAGCCCGGTGCGGGCGGCCGCATTGCCGCCGAGATGCTGAAGAACGCGCCCGCCGACGGCAGC
>JANNEI010000185.1:0-5803 GCA_031378565.1 Burkholderiales bacterium | reverse complement strand
AAGCCCATGAACAGTGCGGTGATGGCACCGATCACCATGACGAAGCTGAGCGCGGTGTCCGACAGCTCGAACAGCGGCGACATGCGCGCCACCATGAAGATGCCCGCCGTGACCATCGTCGCTGCGTGGATCAGCGCCGAGATCGGCGTCGGGCCTTCCATCGAGTCGGGCAGCCACACGTGCAGCGGGAACTGCGCACTCTTGCCCATGGCACCGACAAACAAGCAGATGCAGGCCACCGTGATCAGCATCCAGTCGGTGCCGGGCAGCGTCAGCTTCGCCAACTCCGGCCCTTTGGCAAACACCTCGGCGTAGTTCAGCGTGCCGCCGTAGGCCAGCAGCAGGCCGATGCCCAGAATGAACCCGAAGTCGCCCACCCGGTTGACGATGAAGGCCTTCATGTTGGCCGCGATGGCCGACGGCTTGCTGTAGTAGAAGCCGATCAGCAGGTATGAGACCAGGCCGACCGCCTCCCAGCCGAAGAACAGCTGCAGCATGTTGTTGCTCATCACGAGCATCAGCATCGAGAAGGTGAACAGCGAGATGTAGCTGAAGAAGCGCTGGTAGCCGTCTTCGTGTTCCATGTAGCCGATGGTGTAGATGTGCACCATCAACGAGACGAAGCTGACCACGCACATCATCATCGCGGTGAGGCCGTCGACCAGAAAGCCGATTTCCATCTTCAGGCCGCCGAGCTGCATCCACTCGTAGACGGTGGCGTTGAAGCGGGCACCGTCGAGCACCGCGAGCAAGGTTTGCACCGAGATTGCCAACGAAACCGCCACACCGATGCAGGTGACCCAGTGCGCGCCACGCCGGCCGATGGCTCTGCCGAACAGGCCAGCCGCGATGGCACCGACCAGCGGTGCCAGCGGCACTGCGAGCAGCATGTTTTGGGAGAGTTGAGCTGACATGATTTGCGCCTCAACCCTTCAAGGCGTCGAGCTCGTCCACGTTGATCGAAGCGCGGTTGCGGAACAGCACCACCAGGATCGCCAGGCCGATGGCCGACTCGGCGGCGGCCACCGTCAGGATGAAGAACACGAACACCTGGCCCGCCATGTCGCCCAGGTAGTACGAGAACGCCACGAAATTCAGGTTCACCGCCAGCAGCATCAGCTCGATCGCCATCAGCAGCACGATCAGGTTCTTGCGGTTCAGGAAGATGCCGATCACCGACAGCGCGAACAGAATCGCGCCCAGCGACAGGAAGTGGCCCAGCGTGATCGGCCCCAGGCTCAAACCGGCGAGGGCCGTCATGGCTTGTCTCCCGTCGGTGCTGGCAGAGGGGGCGCTTCGACGGTCGGTGCCATCTTGACGATGCGCACGCGGTCGGCCGCGCGCACCCGCACCTGGTCGGCCGGGTTCACGTACTTGGAATCCTTGCGCTTGCGCAGGGTCAGCGCGATGGCCGCGATGATCGCGACCAGCAGCAACACCGCCGCGATCTGCAGCGGGTAGAGGTAGCGGGTGTACATCTCGATGCCCAACATCTTGGTGTTGCCGAGCTTCAGCGCAGCGGCGTCGGGCACCGGTGCATCGCTGAGCCGGAAGCCGCCCAACAGCACGGCCGCCATCTCGAGTGCGATCACCACGCCCACCAGGCCGGCCACCGGAAAGTGCTTCCAGAAGCCCTCACGCAATGAATCGACGTTGATGTCCAGCATCATCACGACGAACAGGAACAGCACCATCACCGCGCCCACGTAGACGAGCACCAGCGAGATCGCCAGAAACTCGGCGCGCAGCAGCATCCACACGCATGACGCGGAGAAGAAGGCGAGCACCAGGTACAGCGCGGCGTACACCGGCGTGCGTGCGGTGATGACGCGGAATGCGGCAAACAGCAGCACGGCAGAAAAAGCGTAGAAGAGCGCGGTCATCGTCATCATGTTGTTCTTTGACGCTGGGCGGCCCGACACGACGGTCGGGCCAGCGCCGGTGAGACCGTGGCAGGCTCAGCGGTAGCGGGCGTCGGCCTCCTTGTTGGCGGCAATCTCTTTCTCGTAACGGTCGCCCACGGCCAGCAGCATGTCTTTCGTGAAGTACAGGTCGCCGCGCTTCTCGCCGTGGTACTCGAAGATGTGCGTCTCGACGATGGAGTCGACCGGACAGCTTTCTTCGCAGAAGCCGCAGAAGATGCACTTGGTCAGGTCGATGTCGTAGCGCGTGGTGCGACGTGAGCCGTCGTCGCGAACTTCGGACTCGATCGTGATCGCCAGCGCCGGGCACACCGCCTCGCAGAGCTTGCAGGCAATGCAGCGCTCTTCGCCGTTCTCGTACCGGCGCAGCGCGTGCAGGCCCCGAAAGCGCGGGCTCTGCGGTGTCTTTTCTTCCGGGAACTGCACGGTGATCTTGCGCGACCAGAAGTGACGCCCGGTCAGGGCCATGCCCTTAAAAAGTTCGAGCAACAGAAAGCTCGAAAACACGTTCTTGATGGAAGCGACTGCAGCCATGGTGAGTACCTCCTTTGGTTCTAGATGTCCCAGATGTTCCAGGGCGACTGAATCCACAGCCCCACGACCACCAGCCACACCAGCGTGACGGGAATGAATATCTTCCAGCCCAGACGCATGATCTGGTCGTAGCGAAAACGCGGAAAACTGGCGCGAACCCAGAGGAAAACGGTCACCACCATGAAGGTCTTGATGCCCATCCAGATCCAGCCGGGAATGGCGTTCGTCAGTGTGCTGTCGATGGGTGGCAGCCAGCCGCCCAGGAACATGACCACCGCCAGCGTGGAAATCAGGATCATGTTGGCGTACTCGGCGAGGAAGAACATCGCGAACGCCATCCCCGAGTACTCGACCATGTGGCCGGCCACGATTTCCGATTCACCCTCGACCACGTCGAAAGGATGGCGGTTGGTCTCGGCCAGACCCGAGATGAAATAGACCACGAAGATCGGCAGCAGCGGCAGCCAGTTCCACGACAGCAAGCTCAGCCCCATGTCGGCGAACTGGCCCTTGCCCTGGCCCAACACCACGTCGGTCATGTTCAGGCTGCCCGTCACCATCAGCACCACCACCAGCGCGAAACCCATCGCGATTTCGTAGCTCACCATTTGCGCCGACGCGCGCAGTGCGCCAAGGAATGCGTACTTCGAGTTCGAGGCCCAGCCGGCGATGATCACACCGTAGACCTCGAGCGAGGTGATGGCCATCACGAACAGCAGGCCCGCATTGATGTTGGCCAGCGCCACTTCAGGGCCGAACGGAATCACCGCCCACGCGGCCAGCGCCGGCATGATGGTCATCACCGGGCCGAGGAAGAACAGGCTCTTGTTGGCCGCCGTCGGGACGATGATTTCCTTGAAGATCAGCTTCACCGCGTCGGCAATCGGCTGCAGCAGGCCGAACGGCCCGACCCGGTTCGGGCCGGGGCGAATCTGCGACCAGCCGATGGCCTTGCGTTCCCACAGCGTGAGGTAGGCGACGCACAGCATCAGCGGAATGATCAGCGCGACGATCTTGACCAGCGTCCAGACGACCGGCCAGGCGCCGCCGAGCAGCGAGCTTCCGTAGGTGGTGACCGAGTCCAGCATCGGTCAGACCTTCTCGACGGCGATGGGGCCGAACATCGCGCCCAGCGACGACGTGGCCGCGTGCCCTGCCGAAACGCGCACCGCCGTGGCCGCCAGCGTGGCGTCGCAGCGCACGGGCAGGACCGCATGGGCACTGCCCTGGCTGACACGCACCGAGCCACCCCGCGTCAAACCGAGTTGTGCCCACAGCGCCGGCGAGACACCGACCACCGGCGGCGTGGCATCGGCCGTCTGCTGCAAACCCGCAGCGCGACGCACCAGCGAATCGGTCGCGTAGATCGGCACATCCGCGATGCGCTCCAGACCCGAGGCCGCACCGGTCAGCACGGGCACGGCGCTTGACCGATTGCCCAACCGCGACGCGATCGTCGCGGGGTCGCCCAACGCATCGGCACGGACGTTTTCGGAGGTCTCGAAATCGAAGCCCGCCAGGCCCAGCATGTTGCCCAGCACGCGCAGCACTTTCCAGGCAGGTCTTGCATCGCCGAGTGGCTTGACGACGCCGTGAAAACTCTGCACCCGGCCTTCGGCGTTGACGAAGCTGCCCGAGGTTTCGGTGAACGGCGCAATCGGCAACAGCACGTCGGCACAGGCTAGCGCCGCAGTCTTGAACGGCGTCAGCGCCACCACCATGTCGGCCGACTGGAAGCCGGCCAGCGCGGCGGCCGGGTCGGCGGCATCGAAAGCCGGCTCCAGGTTCAGCAGCAGACAGGCCTTCAGCGAGCCGCCCAGCATCTGCGAGGCGTTGAGGCCACCGTTTCGCGGCATGACACCCACCAGTTGCGCGCCCACCGTGTTGGCCGCCTCGGTCAGGTAGCCCACACTGGCACCGGTGTGCTCGGCGATCCAGTTCGCCAGTGAAAGCAGTTGGCTGGCCTGCGGATGCTGCGCAGCGGCATTGCCGAGCAGCACGGCCTTGCGTTCACCGCCGAGCAGCAAGGCCGCGATGGCCTTCGCTGGGGCAGACGCTTCGATGGCCAGCGGTGCCGCTACCCCGACGGTCGCTGCCACGGCCGCAGCCACTTCGGCCAGCATGTTGACCCAGCCGCTCGGTGCCACGCTCAAGCTGCCGGCCATCGGCATCAACCAATCGTCGTGAACGGCGTTCAGGCTGAACACCTTGCCGCCTTTCTTGGCGGCCTGGCGAATGCGCTGCGCGAACAGCGGATGGTCCTTGCGCAGGAAGGAGCCCACCACCAGCACGCGCTGCAGGCTCGACAGCGAGGCGATTGAGGTGCCGAGCCAGCGAGCAGAAGGCGAGCTGCCCGCGCCTGCGCCGCAGGCCTCGGTGAAGTCGGCATGCCGGGTGCGGAAGTCGACGTTGTCGCTGCCGATCCCGCGCACGAGCTTTGCAAGCAGATGCAGTTCTTCGACGGTGCTGTGCGCCGAGCCCAGGGCACCGATGCTGTTCGCGCCGTGATCGGCCTTGATCTGTTCGAGGCTGCGCGACACATAGTCCAACGCGGTGGTCCAGTCGACTGTCTTCCAGACACCGCCCTGCTTGATCATCGGCGCGGTCAGGCGCTCGTCGCTGTTGACCGCTTCGTACGAGAAGCGGTCGCGATCGGCGATCCAGCACTCGTTGACGTCTTCGTTTTCCAGCGGCACCACGCGCATCACGCGGTTGTTTTTTACTTGGACGATCAGGTTGGCACCGGTGCTGTCATGCGGGCTGACCGACTTGCGGCGCGACAGCTCCCAGGTGCGGGCGCTGTAGCGAAACGGCTTGCTGGTCAGTGCACCGACCGGGCAGATGTCGATCATGTTGCCCGACAGTTCGGAGTCGATCGTGTCGCCGACGATGGTGGTGATTTCGGAATGCTCGCCGCGGTGGATCATGCCCAGTTCCATCACGCCGGCCACTTCCTGGCCGAAACGAACGCAGCGGGTGCAGTGGATGCAGCGAGCCATCTCCTGCATCGAAATCAGCGGGCCGACGTCCTTGTGGAAGACGACGCGCTTCTCTTCGGTGTACCGCGACGCCGAGGCTCCGTAGCCGACCGCCAGGTCCTGCAACTGGCACTCGCCGCCCTGGTCGCAAATGGGGCAGTCCAGCGGGTGGTTGATGAGCAGGAACTCCATCACGCTCTGCTGCGCCTTCAGCGCCTTGTCGCTTTGGGTGCGAACGACCATGCCCTGCGTGACCGGCGTGGCGCAGGCCGGCATCGGCTTCGGCGCTTTCTCGACATCGACCAGGCACATGCGGCAATTGGCCGCGATGCTCAGCTTCTTGTGATAGCAGAAGTGCGGGATGTAGGT
>JANNEI010000147.1:0-2211 GCA_031378565.1 Burkholderiales bacterium | reverse complement strand
CGCGCGCCTCGTCGGCCATTCCGGCAATCGGGCAGCTCGGCGTCGACGCCATCAGCGTGAAGCCGGGCGGCAGCTCGGTGACCTTGTCGCCGTGGCTCATCCAGACCTTGAGCATGCCGTGGCCTTGCGCCGTGGCGAAGTCTTCGATGCCTTCGAGCAGCCGCGTGTGGCCGCGGGCGCGCACCTCGGCGTAGCCGAACTCGCGGTGGTCGGCGGCCTCGACCGCACCGCCCTGCTGCACCGCCATCGCGAACATGCCATAGCAGATGCCCAGCACCGGAACGCCCAGGTCCCAGACAGCCTGGGGGGCACGCAGTTCGTGGTCTTCGTAGGTGGAGGCATGGCTGCCCGACAGAATGATTCCCTTCGGCGCAAATTCGCGGATGAAGGTGTCCGACACATCGTTCGGGTGGATCTCGCAGTACACGTGCGCCTCGCGCACACGCCGCGCGATCAGTTGCGTGACCTGGGAGCCGAAGTCGAGGATGAGGATCTTGTCGTGCATGGACCGGAAGGACGCTGGCGAAGGAAGAATGTCAGGCGGGATTCGAACTCACGGCGGCGGCGCGACGCTGGCGTCGCTCGCGGCTGAAGTGCCGGGCCGCCACCAGCATGGCCGCCAGTTGCAGCGCGGCGCAGAAGTAGAAGGGCGCGCCGACGCGCCAGTCGCTCGGTGGCAGGTGCGACACCGCACCCATCAACGGCGCGCCCAGCACCGGCCCGAGCACCGCCATCAGGCTGGACAGCGCGGCCACCGCTCCCATCGTCTGGCCCTGAGAACGTGTGTCGGCCGCGTTGGACACGATGCTCTGGATCGACGCCGTGACCGTGAAGCCCAGCAGGTTGAAAGCGATCACGACATACATGACCCAGCCCGCGGGTGCCAGGCCCCACATCAGGTAGCCGAGCGAGCTGGAGACGAGCCCGATGGTGGCCAGGCGCGACGCGCCGAAGCGCTTGAGCAAACGCGACAGCAAGAATCCCTGCACCAGCGCCGCGGCAATGCCGACCGCAAACAGCGACCAGCCATTCTCGGTCGGCCCCCAGCCGAACTTGAAGGTCGTGTAGAGCACCCACACCGTGTACATCGTGAACTGCGCCAGGCTGCTCAACGCGATCACGGCGACCAGCGATCCGACACCCTTCAATTGGCTGAGCTGTTTGAGTGACGCAATCGGGTTGGCCGACGCCCAGGTGACTGGCCGGCGCTGCGAGACCGGCAGCGATTCGGGCAGCACGAAATAGCCATACGTCAGGTTCAGCAGGGCCAGCGTGCCGGCCACGAAAAACGGCAGGTGCAGGTCGATGCCGCCCAGCAAGCCGCCCATCACCGGGCCGACGATGAAGCCGATGCCGAACATCGCGCCGAGCTGGCCGAAACGCTTGGCGCGGTCATCGGGCGCGGTGATGTCGGCCACATACGCGTTGGCCACGGCCGCGTTGGCCTGCATCGCGCCGCCCACCAGGCGCACCGCGATCAGCACCCACAACTGCGTGGCCAGCGCCGTCGCGAAGAAGTTCAGCGCCAGCCCACAAAAGCCGATCAGCAGCACCGGGCGGCGACCGTAGCGGTCGGACAAGGCACCGAGGATCGGCGCGCCGAAGAAGTTGGCGATGCTGAACGCGAACGCCACCACGCCGTACCAGAGCGCGCGCTCGGTGGGGTCGGAGGTGAAGCTGCCCACCAGCATCGGCAGCACCGGCACGATCAGGCCGATCGACACCATGTCGATCAACACCGTGATCAGGATGAAGCGCATGGCCGCCGGCCGCGCGGCCGACGCCGGTTCAGTTGCAGCCACGGGTGGGGGTGGAGTCGGAGTCAAAGCGGCTCATTCCATCCGGTAGTTCGGCGCTTCCTTGGTGATCTGCACATCGTGCACATGGCTCTCGCGGATGCCGGCGGACGTGATCTCGACGAACTCGGCGCGGTCGCGCATTTCCTCGATGCTGGCGCAGCCGCAATACCCCATCGACGCGCGCAGGCCACCCGCCATCTGGAAGACGATGCTGATCATCGAACCCTTGTAGGGCACCCGGCCTTCGATGCCCTCGGGCACCAGCTTGTCCGCGTTCGGGTTGGCACCGGAGTTGTCCTGAAAATAGCGGTCGGCGCTGCCCTGCTGCATGGCACCGATGGAGCCCATGCCGCGGTAGCTCTTGTAGCTGCGGCCCTGGAACAGCACGATCTCGCCCGGCGCTTCTTCGGTG
>JANNEI010000140.1:0-8143 GCA_031378565.1 Burkholderiales bacterium | reverse complement strand
ACCTACACCGTCAACGTCTCGCGCGTGGGGCTGAAGCCCGACAGCACGACCGGTGAGCTGTACCTGGACGAGCACGGCCCCAGCCTGCGCGTGCTCTACGATCTGGGCGATCTGTCGAAGTCGCGCTTCATCCATTCCACTGGCCAGTCCGGCATTCTGTTTTCTCCGCAGTACCGCAGCTTTGTCGAGCGCTGGGCGGAGGTGGACTACGTGCCGGTGTGGGGCGGGGCGGCGCAGCAGACGCTGGTGTTGATTCCGGCGAAGTGACGAAGGGGCCGGGCTTGCGGCCGGCCCCCGGGGTGTGACGCTGCTGCGCGGTCAGCGTGCCTCGCGCAGCGCCGTCAGGCGCAACTGGCACAAGGCCAGCCACGCGGAACCCCCATAGGCCCACGCCAGATCGCGGTCTGCCGCGTCCCAGTGTTTGGACGCTCTCGGCACGCCCAGTTCGCGCAGGTAGTTCTCGTCCACCACGACGAACTGACGCCGATACGGAAGCAGCACCGACTGAGTCATCTCGGCCAGACAGGTGCGGGCGCGCACGTGGTCGGCGAACCAGTGGCTGAGCAGCCCGTTGCAGCGCGGCGCGTGCCAGAAGGCACCCATGTCGTCGCTGCTCGTGGCCTGCCCACCCAGCACGTGGCGAGCCTGGTCCCAGGTGGTGAAGCCGGCCTCGTTGGCGACCAGCGCCAGGCAGTGGCGCAGCTTCCATTCGGGTGGCTGCGCGGCCGCGCGACCGATGCCGAGCTTCGCGCGTTGCAGCAGCCCGAGGTCACCGGCGCGAATCGCTTTCAAACCGAGGCGCGCGCGTGTCTTGAGTTCAGCGACGAGCGTGCAGCCGATGCCCGCATCGGCATCGGAGCGCATCGGGGACAGAGAAGCGGAAGGGGATGGGGAAAGAGACATGACAACACTCCAATTCGTTGACGGCCAGTCCCGCGATGGCCAAACGAATCAATGAGCTGCCAAGATGATGATCATCAGAAGCGAGGGTGAGAGCCTCTTGTGCGGGCAAGGCACCCCTCAGTGCCCGGCGCGCAGTGTAGCCGACACCCGCGACCGCGAGCGAAGCGCCGCGCACCTCAAGCAACAACCGTGGCCGGGTTTCCCGGCTGCTTGGTTGGCACCCCCTCGGGGGGCAGGAGCGAGAGCGACGTGGGGGCTAAATCTCCCCGAACAGCACCTTGCGCTGCGCGGTGTACTTCCACCACGGGGCTGCGGCATCGCCGGCCATGAACGCGGTGGCGGCCATGAAGGTGTCGAGCACGCAGGGGTCGTGGCGCTGGTGGGTGACGGCGCACAGCCGTTGGTACAGCACGAAGGCATCCTTGCCGCGCAGTTGCTGCGGCTCGTGGATGCCGATCAACCGCAGGTCAGCTGCGATGGCCGGCCCGATATTCGGCAACTGTTCGAGGGCCGTGCAATCCGCCGCGCTGGCGGCCTTGGCGAGCTTGATCATCGCAACCCGATGTCACATCAGCATGTTGTTGCGGATCAAGCCGACCGCCAGGCCTTCGATCTCGAAATCGGTGTCGCCGAAGGGCACCACGATGGTCTTGAAGTCGGGGTTTTCGGGGATCAGTTCGATGCTGCTGCGGGTGCGCCTGAATCGCTTCACGGTGACTTCGTCGCCGAGGCGCGCCACGACGATCTGCCCGTTCCGGGCTTCCTTCGATTTCTGAACGGCCAGCAGGTCGCCGTCCATGATGCCGACGTCGCGCATGCTCATGCCGCGCACCTTCAGCAGGTAGTCGGGCCGGCGCGGAAACATGCTGGCTTCCACCAGGTAGGTCTGGTCGATGTGCTCTTGCGCGAGGATGGGGCTGCCTGCCGCCACACGGCCCACCAGCGGCAACGAGAGCTGAGCCAGGCTGGGCAAAGGCAGGCTGTACTGCTTGCCTCGCATCAGGTTGAGCGCACGCAATGTGTCAGACTTCAAACGAATGCCGCGCGAGGTGCCGCTGACCAGTTCGATCACTCCCTTGCGGGCCAGCGCCTGCAAGTGGTCTTCGGCGGCGTTGGGCGATTTGAAGCCGAGCTCGGTGGCGATTTCGGCGCGGGTGGGCGGTGCGCCGGTGCGCTCGATGGCGCTTTGCACCAGGTCGAGAATCTGTTGCTGGCGGTCGGTGAGTTTGGGCGCATCGATCACGGTGGTCCTTGTTGTGGGTTCGGCCTGGCGATGACGCGCAAGATGCGATTTGCCACGCACTGAACATTCATCCAGTAGCTGTATTTTCATCCAGCCTCCGAAAAAATGCAAAGCAAAACTGTGGTCGTCCTCGGCACCGGCGGCACCATCGCCGGCACCGCCGCCAATGCATCCGACAACCGGGGCTACACCGCAGCGCAGCTGGGCGTGGCCGATCTGCTGCGGGCCGTTCCGGCGATGGCGGCCCTGAACATCGAGGCCGAGCAGGTCGCTCAGATCGACAGCAAGGACATGGACTTCGGTGTGTGGCGCGACCTCGCGCTGCGCTGTGCACACCACCTTGCACGGCCCGACGTGGCGGGCATCGTGGTCACCCACGGCACCGACACACTGGAAGAAACCGCGTACTTCCTGCACCGTGTGCTCGACCCGGACAAACCCGTCGTGCTGACCGCCGCCATGCGACCCGCCACCTCGCTGCAGGCCGACGGCCCGCAGAACCTGCTCGACGCAGTGCGGCTTGCCCGCACCCAGGGCGCGCGCGGCGTGCTGGCCGTGCTGGCGGGCAAGGTTCACGCTGCGCGCGACGTGCGCAAGGTGCATCCGTACCGGCTGGACGCCTTCGACTCGGGTGACCGTGGCCCGCTGGCCTTGATGGAAGAGGGCGACTTGCGCATGTTGCGCGGCTGGCCGCCCGGCGAACCGGCGTTCTCGCTTCGACTGCTGCCGGTTCTGGTGTCCGACTGGCCGCAGGTGCACATCGTCACCAGCCATGCGGGCGTCAGCGGCGTCACCGTGGCGGCCCTGTGCGCGGCCGGGGCCGAGGGCCTGGCGGTGGCTGCCACCGGCAACGGCACGCTCCACACCGAGCTGGAAACCGCGCTGGTGCAGGCACAGACCGACGGCGTTCAGGTGCTGCGGAGCAGCCGTTGCAACGATGGCCGCGTGACCGAGGGTGCCGCTGACACGCTGCCCTCTGCCGGTGACCTCACGCCGGTGAAGGCACGGATCGAGTTGCTGCTGCGCCTGTTGGCCGCCAGGGCGTGATCCAGGAAGCCGCAAACTGCGGCCAGTCTTTATCGACGCGCCGGCTTCGCTGCCGAGGCGTCGTCACCTGACGCGCCGGCCAGGTCTTCCAGGATAGGGCAATCCGGGCGCTGATCGCCCTGGCAGCAGTCCGCCAGGTGCTTGAGCGAATCGCGCATGTCCGCCATCGCTGCCATGCGCCGCTCCAGATCGGCCACATGGCGCTGCGCGATGCGCTTCACGTCGGCGCTGGCGCGGCGGCGGTTTTGCCACAGCTTGAGCAAGTCGGCGATCTCGGCCATGCTGAAACCCAGGTCGCGCCCCCGGCGAATGAAGCGCAGCGTGCGCACCTCCCTGTCGCCGTACTGTCGGTAGCCCGACTCCGTGCGCGCCACCGTGGGCAGCAGCCCGAGCAACTCGTAGTGCCGCACCATCTTCGCCGAGACGCCCGAACGCAAAGCGGCCTCGCCGATGTTGACTGGCTCGCCGTCGCTCATCGCGGGGCTCCCTTCCAGCGCCGCAACAGCAGCGCGTTGCCGACCACACTGACGCTGCTGAAAGCCATCGCCGCGCCGGCGATCACCGGGTTCAGCAAACCGAACGCCGCCAGCGGAATGCCCACCACGTTGTAGACGAAGGCCCAGAACAGGTTCTGCCGGATCTTCGCGTAGGTGCGGCGCGAGATGTCGATCGCGTCGGCCACCAGCGCGGGGTCGCCGCGCATCAGCGTGATGCCGGCGGTGTGCATCGCCACGTCGGTGCCGGTGGACATGGCGATGCCCACGTCGGCCACCGCCAGCGCAGGTGCATCGTTGATGCCGTCGCCGACCATCGCGACGCGCGCGCCACCGGCTTTCAGCTGCTCCACGATGCCGGCCTTTTGTTCGGGCAACACGTTCGCATGCACCTCGGTGATGCCGAGAGCTTGTGCGACTGCCGCCGCGCTGCCGGCGTTGTCGCCGGTGATCAGGGCGGATCGGATGCCCATCGTTTGCAGCACACGCACGGCTGCGGCGGCGCTGGCCTTGGGGGCATCGCCGAAGGCCAGCAGGCCGAGCAGGCGCGGGCTCGTCGACAGATCGGCGAGCCATGACACCGTGCAGCCACGCGCCTGCCATTCGGCGGCCTCGCCAGCCAGCAGCGAGACATCGACGTTCAGCTCCTGCATGAAGCGTGTGCTGCCGAGACGCAACTCGCGGCCTTCCACCGTTGCCGCAACTCCGCGGCCGGCCACCGCACGCACACCGGTTGCTGGCGCGATGACGAGACCCTCGCTTTCCGCCGTGTTCGTCACGGCGGATGCGAGCGGATGTTCGCTGCCGGCCTGAACCGCCGCACTCGCCGCCAGCAGCGCTGCCCGGTCGATGCCGGCAGGAATTGCGGCCATCAGTTCCGGCTTGCCCGCGGTGAGCGTGCCGGTCTTGTCGAAGGCGACCACGCCGACGCCATGCGCCACCTCCAGCGCCTCGGCGTCCTTGATCAGGATGCCCAGCCGGGCCGCGGCACCGGTGCCGACCATGATGGCGGTCGGCGTGGCCAGCCCCAATGCGCAGGGACAGGCGATCACCAGCACCGCCACGGCGTTCAGGATGGCGGCTTCCCAGTCTCCGGTGGTCAGGCCCCAGCCCAGCACAGTGACCAACGCGATGCCGATGACCACCGGCACGAAGACAGCACTCACGCGGTCCACCAGCCGCTGGATCGGTGCCTTTTTCGCCTGCGCCGATTCCACCAGCCGCACGATGCGCGACAGCGTGGATTCAGCGCCGACGGCCGTCGTCCGCACGACCAGCAGACCCTCGCCGTTGACCGCGCCGCCCGTGACCCCGTCGCCCGCGTGCTTGGCCACCGGCAGGCTTTCGCCGGTGATCAGCGACTCATCGACATCGCTGCTGCCTTCGATGACCTGGCCGTCCACCGGCAGCCGTTCGCCGGGCCGCACCACGACGAAGTCACCGACGCGAACCTGCGACACCGGCATGTCCACCTCGACGCCGTCCCGACGCACGCGGGCGGTCTCGGGCCGCAGCGCGTTCAGCGCGCGGATCGCCGCGGTGGTCTGCCGCTTGGCGCGTGTCTCCAGCCACTTGCCGAGCAGCACCAGGGTGATCACCACCGCCGAGGCTTCGAAGTACAGGTGCGGCATGCCGTCGCCGCCATACCGCAGCAATTGCACCAGGCTCAGCCCATAACCGGCGCTGGTGCCCAGCGCCACCAGCAAGTCCATGTTGCCGCTGCCCGCCTTGAACGCCTTCCAGCCCGCCCGGTAGAAGCGCGCGCCGAGCCAGAACTGCACCGGCGTGGCCAGCGCCAGCTGAACCCAGCCCGGCAGCATCCAGTGCTGGCCGAACAGCAGGCCGATCATCGGCAGCGCCAGCGGTGCAGAAAGAATTGCTGCGATTGCCACCGGCTGCCATTCGGGTGGCTGCCGGGCGTCGGTCGCTGCGTCGGGCCGAGACTCGGCGTGCCGCGGTCGCGCCACGAAGCCCGCACGCTCGACGGCAGCGACCAGGGCCGCTTCGTCGACACGGCGCGTGGCAAACGTGACGGTGGCGGCCTCGGTCGCCAGGTTCACTTCGGCCCGCAGCACGCCGGGCACGCCGAGCAGCGCCTTCTCGACCCGCGACACGCACGACGCGCAGGTCATGCCCTCGATGGGCAAGCGCCAGTCGAGCAGAGGGCCTGGCTTGGCGATGGAAGCAATGACAGCGTTCATGGTGTGTGGGCCTGTGGCCGCGCCCTGAGGCGAGGCCGAGTTGACAGACCACTGAGTATCAAGCTTGCCATCATGGGAATGTCAAGCCGGTTGGCCCGGAACACCCTGACAGCGGCAGGGCCTGCCAGAGATTTGCTTGACCCTGCCACGGTGGCAAGGTCGATCATGATGAGTCAACCAGCACAAGGACTCTCATGCTCGAATTCATCCTTCCCTCCATGACCTGCGGCCACTGCGTCGGCGTCGTCACCAAAGCCATCGAGCAGGCCGACCCGCAGGCGACGGTCGAGATCGACCTGGCCAGTCACCGGGTTCGCGTCGAGACCGATCGCGACCGCGAAGCCATCGTGTCGGCCGTTCGCGAAGCAGGCTACTCGCCGGCCTGACCTGTGTCGGGTGGCTTGTTGCCCGGAGGTTTCGGGCAGCGCCTCGACGCGCTCGACCACCACAGCCAGCCGCCGGTCGCGCCGAGTGCCACGTAGTTCGCAACCATGAACCACGGGGTGTTCCAGGCGAGGCCGTCGAAACCGCGTTCGGTGATCGGGTAGAGCACCGGCGAGGCGTAGTAGTCCGCCGAATGCGTGAAGACGTCGATCACGATGTGTGACCACCAGCCCAGCAACGGAATCCACAGCCATCGCAGCGCCAGCCACAGCAGCAGCGTCACCGCGCCCGCCACTATCGCGCTGTGCGCGACGCAGTGCAGGTGGTGCGACCACAGTTCGACAAGCGGCGGCAGCGCGGGCTCCTGCCCCGGCATGGCGATGGCATAGGCCTGCAGCGCCGTCAGCGAGCCCGCGCCAAATATCCACCATGCGAGCAGCGGCAGCAGGTGAAAGAAGTCGGGCAGCACGGCCAGCGCCATCGTCAGCGCCACGGTGCGCGGTGCAGCGGGCCAGCGGCGGCCGGCGACCGCCATGCCGGCACCGGCCCACAAGGTGTGCGCGAGGATGTCCAATTTCGTGTCGGCAACCTTCTGACCTGCCGGCTGGCAACGGTCACGCGAAGGTCGAGTCTTGTTCGATCTGCGGACGATGACTCGCCGAAGAACCGAGTCCATTGACGCTGGTCAAGGTTCGATCACTTCCGCTGCGGCAGCATCGTCAAATCATCTCGGCACTGCGCCGCTCGTGCCGGCCCGATCGAAGTGGCGCTCGCGCGGGTGCCTCGTCCACCACATCGAATCCAGCCATGATCTTGATCACGCCGCTGTCCGTCATCCTTCCTGACTTCCGTCGGGCCGCATGGCTGCAGCGCAGTAGCCCGTGCGCAGCCTGCGGGCCGGATCGACCGAAGTCATGAGCATCCGACACCTCGATCGGCTTCTCGCGCCGGCATCGGTCGTCGTCATCGGCGCATCGAACCGGGTCGGCAGTGTCGGCGGCACGGTGTGGCGCAATCTGCGAGCCGGTCATTTCAAGGGCCCGATCTACGCCGTGAACCCCAAGCACACGGTGCTGGACGGGCAGACGATTCATGCACGCGTTCAGGATTTGCCACAGGCCCCCGACCTGGCTGTGCTGTGCACACCGCCCGACACCGTGCCGGCCCTGATCGACGCACTGGGCCGCCTCGGCACACGCGCCGCTGTGGTGATGACGGCCGGTTTGAACTCCGTGCAGAGGCAGGCGATGCTCGATGCCGCCCGGCCCCATCTGCTGCGTGTGCTGGGCCCCAACTGCCTTGGTTTGCTGACCCCGCATCTCGGGCTGAACGCGAGCTTTGCGCACACCGACGCGCTGGCCGGACAAGTGGCGTTCGTGTCCCAGTCGGGTGCCCTCGTCACCGCGGTTTTGGACTGGGCCACCTCGCGGCGCATCGGCTTCTCGCACATGGTCTCGCTGGGTGAGCGCGCCGATGTCGACTTCGGCGACCTGCTTGATTTCCTCGCCAGCGATGCGCGCACCCGCTCGATACTGCTCTACATCGAATCAATCGAGTCGCCGCGCAAGTTCATGTCCGCGGCCCGCGCCGCGGCACGCAACAAGCCGGTCATCGTGGTGAAGGCAGGCCGCGCCGGCAACGGCCTGCAGGCCGCCGCGTCGCACACCGGCGCGCTGGCTGGCTCCGACATCGTCTTCGACGCCGCCATCCGGCGCGCCGGCATGCTGCGCGTGGACACCTTGCAAGACCTGTTCATGGCCGCCGAAACACTGGCCCGCTTTGCAGGCAACCGCGACGACGCGCTGACACTGATGACCAACGGCGGCGGTGCCGGCGTGATGGCAGCCGACGCAGCAGCCCTGGCCGGCGTG
>JANNEI010000116.1:0-3118 GCA_031378565.1 Burkholderiales bacterium | reverse complement strand
TCGACCGTCGACGCAGGGTCCACACCCCGCTCGAAGCGGTGACCGGCATCGGTGTTGAACCCGAACCGGCGTGAGCGCCCGGCAACGGCCTCGGGCCACCAGAATGCAGCCTCGACGAAAACGTTGCGGGTGTCGTTGGAGACCGCTGTCGAGTCCCCGCCCATGATGCCGGCCAGCGATTCGAGCGACTGGTCGTCTGCGCTGTCGTTCGCAATCACACCGACGGACGCATCGACCTCCACGGTGTTGCCGTTGAGCAGCTTCAGCGACTCGCCCGCACGCCCCCAGCGCACACGCAGGCCGCCGTGAATCTTGTCGAGGTCGAAGATGTGCGAGGGCCGACCGAATTCGAACATCACGTAGTTCGAGATGTCGACCAGCGCAGTCACCGAACGCTGGCCGCAGCGGGCCAGGCGATCGACCATCCAGCCGGGTGTGGCGGCCTGCGGATTGACATTGCGAACGATGCGGCCGGAGAACCGACCGCACAGATCGCTGGCATCGACCGCCACTGGCAGCGTGTCGCCGTGAGTGGTTGCCACCGGCGCAAAAGCGGGCTGACGCAGCGGCTCGCCGGTCAGCGCCGACACCTCGCGAGCGACGCCGTACACGCTCAGGCAGTGGCCCAGATTCGGCGTGAGTTTGAGCGTGAACAAGGTGTCGTCCAGCGACAGGTGCTCGCGTATGTCCTGCCCGACCGTCGCGGTGTCCGCCAGGATCAGCAAGCCGCCGTGGTCTTCAGACAGTTTCAGCTCGCGCGCCGAACACAGCATGCCCTGGCTTTCGACACCGCGCAGCATGCCGAGCTTGATCTGGAACGGCTCGGCATCGTCACCCGGCGGTGGCAACTCGGCACCCACCACGGCGCACGGCACCTTGATGCCCACACGAACATTCGGCGCACCGCACACGATGCTCAGAGGCGCGGCTTCACCGACGTTCACCAGGCACACGCTGAGCTTGTCGGCGTTGGGGTGGCGGTTGACCGCCAGCACCTCGCCCACCACGACCTGCTTGAAGGCCGGCGCGACGGTGCGCATGTCTTCGACTTCCATGCCAGCCATGGTCAGCAGGTCGGCCAGCGCGGCCGTGGAAATGGGCGGGTTGCAGAACTCGCGCAACCATGACTCGGGGAATTGCATCTCGTGGGTCTTCCGGATGGGGTTACTTGAACTGCGACAGGAAACGCAGATCGCCGTCGAAGAACAGGCGCAGGTCGCTGACGCCGTAACGCAGCATCGACAGCCGATCCGGGCCCATTCCGAAGGCAAAGCCGATGTAGCGTTCGGGGTCGAGACCGAAGTTGCGCACCACGTTCGGGTGCACCTGGCCGGAACCAGCCAGCTCGAGCCAGCGGCCGTTCAGCGGTCCGCTCGAAAAAGCAACATCGACCTCGGCGGACGGCTCGGTAAACGGGAAAAACGATGGCCGGAAACGAAGTTGCAGATCGTCGGTTTCGAAGAAGGTGCGAAAGAAATCGGTGAACACCACCTTCAAGTCCTTGAAGCTCACGTTCTCGCCGATCCACAGGCCTTCGCACTGGTGGAACATCGGCGAGTGCGTGGCGTCGCTGTCGACCCGATAAGTGCGGCCGGGGGCGATCACCCGAATCTCGGGCATCACCTCGCCGCGGTCCATCGCCGCCTGGTGCTTGGCCACGTGCGCCCTTGCATAGCGAACCTGCATGGGCGAGGTGTGCGGTCGCAGATTCAGCCAGCGGCCTTCGGCGTCTTTCATGTCGACGTAGAACGTGTCCTGCATCGAGCGCGCGGGATGGTTTTCGGGGTTGTTGAGTGCGGTGAAGCTGTACCAGTCGGTTTCGATTTCCGGGCCGTCGGCGACGTCGAAACCCATCGACGCGAAGATGGCCTCGATGCGCTCCATCGTGCGCGACACGGGGTGCAGGCCGCCAGTGCCGCGCTGGCGTCCGGGCAGGCTCACGTCGAGCGCCTCGGCCCGCAACTGCGCCTCCAGCTCAGCATCGGCGAGCGCTTGACGACGCGCATTCAGCGCGGCTTCGACCTGCTGCTTGGCGGCATTGATCAGCGCACCGCGCGACTTCTTGTCGTCCACCGCAAGCGCAGCCAGACCCTTCAGCTGCTCTGTCAGCCGGCCGGACTTTCCGAGGTAAAGCGCCTTCGCGTTCTCAAGGTCGGCGGGCACCGTGGCCTGCCCGAAGTCGGCGTGCGCGTCGTGCACCAGTTGATCGAGGTCGTTCATGGGTTCAAGGCAGACAATGAAAAAGGCCGCACACGAAGTCGGCCTTGAGGGGCTTGCCCCAGACAGCGCAAGCGTTGCCTGGGGTATTGCCGTGCAGCCACAAGTTCACACCTGCGGCAGCGTCACGACATTCAAGCGAGCTGGGCCTTCACCTTTTCGACGATGCTGCCAAAGGCGGCAGGATCGTTCACGGCCATGTCGGCGAGAACCTTGCGGTCGATCTCGATCGACAGCTTCTTCAAGCCCGCCATGAACTTGCTGTACGTCACGCCATGGCTGCGGCTGCCGGCGTTGATGCGCGCGATCCACAGATGACGGAACACACGCTTCTTGGTGCGGCGGTCGCGATAGGCATATTGCCCGGCGCGCATGACCGCTTGCTTGGCGATGCGGAATACGTTCTTGCGGCGGCCGCGGTAACCCTTGGCGAGTGCGAGAACTTTCTTGTGGCGAGCGCGGGCTGTTACACCACGTTTGACGCGAGGCATGAGTCTTCTCCTTCAGTCGGTTAAAGGCCAGCAAAGGGCAGCATCTGCTTGACGTGCCCCATGTTGGTCTCATGCACGGCAACAGCACCACGCAGGTGGCGTTTGTTCTTCGTGGACTTCTTGGTGAGGATGTGGCGTTTGAACGCCTGGCCCCGTTTGACGGTGCCGCCTGGTCGAACGCGGAAGCGCTTTTTCGCGCCGCTCTTGGTCTTCATTTTGGGCATGACTGCTCCTTTTTGATTGCTTCTGCAGGCGCCGGCAAAACTCTCGCCGTCTTGTAAGCCCGCAGCCGCTTCTGGCAACTCCCCGGCGACCAATTGCCGAGGGGTTGAACGCTTCGAAGTCCGATCAGACTTCCGTTATGACTTACGTTTCGGTCCGAGGACCATGATCATCTGGCGCCCTTCGAG
>JANNEI010000108.1:0-21128 GCA_031378565.1 Burkholderiales bacterium | reverse complement strand
CGATCTTGCCATTCGGATTGCGCGGCAACGGCCCGCTGCGTTGCTCGATTCCGGCCGGCACCATGTAGGCCGGCATGCGGATGCGGCACTCGGCCAGCAGCGCCGCACTGTCCAGCAACGGGCTGCCCGCGGGCGCTGTGGCGATGACCTGGATCGCCTGGCCCAGCGTGGAATGCTCGACGCCAAAGGCAACGCATTCGCCCACCAACCGGGTGGCGTAGAGAATTTCTTCCACCTCGGTGGGGCTGACGCGATAGCCCGATGTCTTGATCATCTCGTCGCGGCGGCCGATGAAGTACAAGAAGCCGTCGGCATCGCTGCGCACGGTGTCGCCGGAAAAGACCGCGTACTCGGGCAGTTGCAGCCCGCCAGCGCGACCGGGCAGCAGCTTGAAGCGCTCTGCGGTTTTTTCGGCGTCGTTCCAGTAACCCATGCCGACCAGTGCACCGCGGTGCACCAGTTCGCCGGGCTCGTCGGCGTCACAGGGGCTGCCGTCTTCGCGCAGCACCAGCACCTCGGCGTTCGGGATCGCGGTGCCGATCGAATCGGGTCGGCGATCGACTTCGTCCGGCGACAGGAAAGTGGAGCGGAAAGCTTCGGTCAGGCCGTACATCAGGAAAGGCTTCGCCTTCGGCACCCGCTGCCTCAACAGCGCCAGCGTTTCACGCGGCATGCGACCGCCGGTGTTCGCGAAATAGCGCAGGCTGCTGCCGCTTGCCTCCGGCCATTCAAGCTGGGCAAGCTGGATGTACAGCGGCGGCACCGCGGTCAGGCCGGTGACCTGTTCGCGCTCGATGGCCTTCAGCACATCGCGCGGCAGCAGGTAGTTCAGCAGCACCACCCGGGCACCGACATGGAACGCGGTGGTCAGCTGGCTGAAGCCGGCGTCGAACGACAGCGGCAACGCCGCGAGCAGCGTGTCGTCCGCGGTGTTTTCGAGGTACGACGCGACGCTCTTGGCACCCGCCACAAGGTTGCGATGCGACAGCACGACGCCCTTGGGCTGGCCGGTGCTGCCCGAGGTGTAGAGGATGGCCGCCATGTCGGTGTCGATCACCCGGTGGGCGGCACCCTGCCCGGCATCCTGCCCGGCATCCAGCAAGTCGCTCCACCGAGTCAGGCCGACGCCGACTGGGCGCACTGCGTCGGCTGCCGGCGCTTCGGTGACGACCACCTGGCGAAGCGCCGCGCAGCCACCGAGAACCGGCGTCAGCAGTGCCAGCCGCTCGGGCGACGTGACGAGCACGCACACGTCGCAGTCCTGCAGGATGAAGGCGACCTGCTCCGGCTTGAGCAGCGGATTCAGCGGCACGAACACGCCGCCGGCCGCGGGCGCGCCGAAGCTGGCGATCACCGCCTCGAAGCGCTTCTCCAGAAAGACGGCGACCCGGTCCGAACGCTGCAGACCGAGCTGCAGCAAGCCTGCGGCGAAGCCCGCGACGGCGGATTCGGTCTGAGCGTAGCTTGCCGACGACCCGCTGTGAACCATCGCGCAAGCGGCAGGTGCGCGCTGAGCGGCAACTCGGATCAGTTCATGGAGAAGCGTGGATTCGGGCATGCTCGGCGGGGCGCAGAGGTGCCCGCAATCTGGAGCAAAAAGTATGGCACAGCACCCGCGCCAGACCGCCCCCGGATTGAGAGGTTGCGCGCCGCGCGGCGCTGGTGCACGGCACGCGTCGCCACGCATCCCCCACGAATCGGCGGCTTGGGGGGTCGTCGTGCCACCCTAGAATGCCGGCAAGAATGCCGGCACAACGATGTTGGTACAACGATGCCGGTGGAGGGGGTGATGGCGATGGACGTGCAGCTTGAAGTGCTGGGGGTGTTGGACGAGGTGCTGAGCCTGAACGGCCGCGCGTCGCGGTTCGACCGCGGCACCCACCTGCTGGGTGCCATCCCCGAGCTCGACTCGATGGCGGTGGTTTCGCTGATTGCCGGTCTCGAGGACCGGTTCGGCATGGCGGTCGACGATGACGACATCGACGGCGATGTTTTCGCAACCGTCGGCTCGCTGGTGGATTTCGTCAGCAACAAGATCGCGGCCTGACGGGGCCTGCGCCCGCGCACCCGGACACCGCGCCCGAACCATGTCCGACGCTGCCGCCGCACCCGAATTCTTCTTCCTGCCACGCCCGACGGGCCAGCGTCTGTGCATCTACCATCCGGCCGCCGGCAACGCGGCACACGCTGCCCTGGTCTACGTGCATCCGCTTGCCGAGGAAATGAACAAGAGTCGCCGCATGGCGATGTTGCAGTCGCGCGCCCTGGCGGCGGCGGGCCACGCGGTGTTGCAGATCGACCTGCTCGGTTGCGGCGACAGCAGCGGCGACTTCGGCGATGCGGGGTGGGACGACTGGGTGGACGACGTGGTCGCTGCCGCGGGCTGGCTGCAGAACCGTTGCGCGGCACCGCTGTGGCTGTGGGGCCTGCGCGCCGGCAGCTTGTTGGCAACGGCGGCCGCGGCGCGGATCGACGCACCCGCACGCCTGCTGCTGTGGCAGCCGACCCCGAACGGCCAACTCGTGCTCCAGCAGTTTCTTCGTCTCAAGCTGGCAGCGCAATTGCTGGATGGCGGCGGCAAGGCGGCGCTGGAGCAGGCGCGCCGTCAACTGGCCGAGGGACAGACCGTGGACGTGGCGGGCTACGCGGTGTCGGCGGCGTTGGCCAGCGGCCTCGAGCAGGCACGTCTCGATCCCCCGGCGAAGGTGCAACGGCTGGAGTGGTTCGAGTTGTCCAGCCGCGCCGGCGCCGGGCTGTCGCCGGCGTCCGTCCAGGCCCTGCTGCCTTGGCAGGCCAGCGGCGGCAGCGTGCTAAGCCATCTGCTGCCCGGGGTCGCCTTCTGGCAGACCACCGAGATCGCCGAGGTGCCGGCCCTGATCGCCGCGACGCTGGCGGCGCTGTCGTCTCCAGCAGCGTCTGGCCCGCAATGAATTACAGCGAACGCGCCCTGCTGTTCGACTGCCAGGGCGACACCCTGGTGGGCGTGCTGTCGCAGCCCGAAGCACCGCTCGCGACCGCCGTGCTGGTGATCGTCGGGGGCCCGCAGTACCGCGCCGGCAGCCATCGCCAGTTCGTGTTGCTGGCGCGCGCACTGGCGCAGGCCGGCTACCCCGTGCTGCGCTTCGACTGCCGCGGGATGGGGGACAGCGGGGGGGAGCCACACGACTTCGAGCACATCGCACCCGACATCGCTGCGGCGCTCGATACGCTGAAACGCGAGCTGCCAACGGTGCGTGGCGTGGTGCTTTGGGGATTGTGCGACGGCGCGTCGGCCGCGCTGCTTTACCTGCACGACCACAGCGACCCGCGCGTGTGCGGATTGGTTCTCGTCAACCCGTGGGTGCGAACGGAGGCCGGCCAGGCCAGGACCCAGGTCAAGCACTACTACCTGCAGCGCCTGCGCGAGCGCGCGTTCTGGTTCAGGCTGTTGCGTGGCCATGTAGCGTCCGGGGCGATGGCCGGTCTGTTGCGCAGCGTTCGCACCGCGCTTGCACCTGCCGCGGCGACGACCGGCCCGGCTGCCTACCCGCAGCGCATGGCCGCAGCGTGGGCCGCATTTGGCGGGCCGGTGTTGCTGATGCTCAGCGAACACGATCACACCGCGCGCGAGTTCGAGGATCACCGCCACGCTGACGCGGCCTGGCAGCGGGCGCTGGCGTTTCGCGTGCCGACGCACGTGGACCTGCACGGTGCCGACCACACCTGCTCGCAACCCGCGGCACAGGCCGCGCTTCAGCGCGCCACGCTGGACTGGATGCACGCGGGATTCGCGGGCTGAAGCATGGGCGATATGTCGATTCCCCGCACGCCGGTTTTCGGATGGACCTCCCTGACCGGGGCCCGCGAAGCGCCCACGCCGTGCCTGCTTTCGCTGCCCGGACTGCACTACACGACAAGCGGCCGCGCGTCGATCTTGCTGGCGCTCGAGGCGCTCGGCATCGGCCCGGGCGACCATGTGCTGCTGCCCACCTACCACTGCCCCACGATGGTGGCTCCGGTCGTGCATCGTGGTGCGACGCCTGTCTTCTACCCCATCGATGAACGCGGTACGCCGCACCTCGAATGGATTGCGGCGCAAGACCTGTGCGGGGTTCGTGCGCTGCTGGTGGTGCACCTGTTCGGTCTGCCACAACCAATGGAGGCGATCCGGCGCTGGTGCGACGCCGCAGGCATCGCACTGATCGAGGACTGTGCGCATGCGCTGTTCGGGCGCAGCGGCGAGCTCCCGATCGGGGCCTGGGGCGACATGGCCGTTGCCAGCCTGACCAAGTTCCTGCCGGTTCTTGAAGGTGGCTGCCTGGTGATGAACCGAGGCACCACGATTCCCGTCCTGACACCACCCGGGCGGACCGCTGAACTGAAGGCGGCGCTCGAAGTGCTGGAAGCCGGTGCCAGCCATGATCGGCTGCCCGGAATGAACAGCGGCATCCGCGGCGCACTCGCGCTGGCCAGGGGTGCACGCCGAAGCTCTGCCCTGTCGGCATGGCAGAGGCCGACGGCGGAACAAGATGCCCGCATGCCGAGCATCGATGTCACGGCTGCCCACCGCGCCCTCACGCGTGCGGGTCGGTGGGTGGCAGAGCGGTTGCCGCGCGGCCGCATCGTCGAGCAACGGCGACAGCGCTACGCACAGCTTGTGCAGAGCCTGTCTGGCCATCAAGGAATGCGGCCGCTTCTGCCTGAACTGCCGGAGCACTGCGCCCCGTACGTGTTCCCGCTGTGGGTGGATTCACCGGACCCTGGCTATGCGGAACTGCGGCGCTTGCGCATGCCGGTGTTTCGCTGGGACTGGCTGTGGCCCGGCGTTCCCACGCTAGAAGGCGACCACGGGGTCGCCTGGTCGCACCACCTGCTGCAGCTGGCTTGTCATCAAGACTTGTCCAATGCCGAGCACGCGCGCTTCGTCGACACGCTGCTCCGCCTGTATGCCGGTGGGTCCGACACCGTTGCGCGCGAGCTTGCCCCTGCCCTCCCAACCCACACCCCGGCATGACCTGGCATTTCCATTCCGCCGCCCGTTTCGGTGACCACGCCGAAACCTGGGATGTGCTGCAGCGCGCCGCCACCGACACGCCATTTCTGGAAGCGGCCTTCCTGCAACCGCTGCTGGATGTTTTCGGGACCGGCCGCGAGGTGCTGGCGCTGCACGGCAACCCCGGCGACATCGACGCTGCGGCGATCCTGCGGCCGCTCGGGCGTGGCCGCTGGGAGACCTTCCAGCCATCGCAACTGCCGCTCGGGCCGTGGGTCAGCCACCCCGACGATGACCTCGCCACACGCATGCACAGCCTGCTGCGCGCGCTGCCCGGCCTGGCGCTCAGCCTTGGTGCCACGCAACTCGACCCGCGCCTCGTCACGCGGCCTGTGCGGCCTGACACGCCGCGCACGATGGACTACATCCGCACCTCGTACCTCGACCTGACGGGCGGTTTCGACGACTACTGGGAATCGCGCGGCAAGAACCTGCGGCAGAACACGCGCAAGCAGCGAGGCAGGCTGCAGGCCGAGGGCACCGCGACGCAGCTGGAATGCGTGACCGACCCAGCCGGCGTGGCCGCCGCAATCAGCGATTACGGTGCCCTGGAGAGTGCAGGCTGGAAGGCCGAAAACGGCACCGCCATCCACGCCGACAACAGGCAGGGCCGCTTCTACCGTGCGATGTTCGAGATGTTCTGCGCGCTGGGCCGCGGCCGCCTTTATCGCTACCGCTTCGGCGACAAGGTGGTCGCGATGGATTTGTGCATCGACAACGGGCCTCTGGTGGTGGTGCTCAAGACCGCCTACGACCAGGGCTATCGCCAGGTGTCGCCGTCCACGCTGATGCGGCAGGAGCAGTTCCGCTCCTGGTGGGAGGAAGGGCGCTACCGGCGCGTCGAGTTCTATGGCAAGACGCTCGAATGGCACACCCGCTGGACCGACACCGAGCGAACGCTGTTCCACGCCACCGACTACCGATGGCCGTGGCTGGGCAGGATGGTGGCGCGGCGGTCTGCGAAACGGCCAGCGGATGCCGAGCCAGTGCCTGTCACAGCGGTGCCGGACGATGCGTCTTGACGCGGATCATGTTCGGTGGTGGGCGGCATGAGCCGGCTTGCGTGCGCGCTGGCCTGTCTGCTGCTGGTGCCCAGCAGCACCGTGCATGCCGCGCGTTTCGTTTTTCACGACCGCGCTGACGGAATCTCTTGCAGCCATTTCGACGTCGGCCTGGGCGTCGCGTGGCCACGCGGTCGGCCCGAGGGTGTCGATGCCTCAGGCCCTGGAGACAACACGGTTCCGTACGCCAGCCAGGTCATCGACGCCAATGACACCCGCCGAGTGGTGCGCCTGAACGTGACCACCCTCGTGCACGAATGGTGGGGTGGCCGGTACGAGAACGACGGTCTGCTGGTACAGATGGCTGAGGGCTCCTACCTCAGCTTTCATTCGCGTGAGGACAGCGACACCGCGTTGCGCCCGCAACTCGTTCTCGCCTTTACAGACGGACGGCGCCGCTACGTGGAGCCGAAGGCCGACGCAGCCCTCGATTGCAGCAGCTACACCGGCCTTGGCACACGGCCCACGCTGTTGCTCAAGCACTCGTCGCCGCTGGCGCTGCGTTTCGACCTCACGCCGCTGTCTGCACTCGGCAGGCCCCACAGCGCCGACCTGCTGCTGGTTCGCACGGCGGAACGCAACGCCTCCCGTTCCCGCCTTTCGGTTCAGCGCCTCGTTGCGCCCATCGGCAGCACCGGTGCAGCGCGGCAAGATGGCATCGCCCGCCGCTACCCGTCCGACGCTGGCATTGCGGCCGATCCCGACGTGCTGTTCGCCGACGGCTTCGACGCCGCCGCACTCGACCCGCGCTGGTCACGCGGCATGGCCGCGCCGAGCAAGCGGGTTGAACACGATGAGTCGCTGCGCTTCGAGCCGATTGCAGGTCCGGCGCTGCGGGTGACGATTCCCAAGGGGCGCCAACTCGGCCTCGACCTGCGCTACCGCTTCAAGGCGAACCACGCCAGTGAGCCCGACGAGATCTACTTTCGCTACTACCTTTGGTTCGCAGACGATTGGCTGCTGGCGGCGGACGGCGGCAAGCTGCCCGGTCTGGCGGGCACTTACGGCATGGCCGCCTGGGGCGACCGCCCGTGGCACGGCTTCAAGGGCTGGTCGCTGCGCGGTGCGTACCACATGCCTCCGGCTGGCGGCCATCCGGCTCGGGGCCGGGTGATGCTCGGCAGCTACGCGTACCACGCGAAGGCGGACCCACTCGGCCAGCCACTGCCGTGGCCGGGCGACGCACTGGCCGCGCTCGTCGCGCCCGGCCGCTGGTACTGCATCGAGCAACGGCTGCAGCTCAACAGCCCGCGCCGGGAAGACGGCATTTTTCAGGTGTGGCTGGACGGCCGCCTCGTGCTCGACCGCAACGATCTGCGCCTTCGGGATGCACCGGACATCCACATCGAGGAGGTGTGGATGAACTTCTTTCATGGTGGTGCCAGCGCCGCGCCGGCCGACATGCACGCGTACATCGACGGCGTGGTGATCGCGCGCAGGTACATCGGCCCGTTAGGGCGGTGAACCGGCAGGCCGCCCGAACAAGTCCGAGGCCGGCCGCCGCGTCAGGCTATTTCATCGGCCCGATGCGCTGCCGCGCCCATACCAACCCGGTCGTGAACATCGTCCGTTCGACGGTGTTGGGGGTCGTGCCGCCGTTGTACCAATTCCACCAGAGATCCTTGATGCCGAGCTGACGCATCGGACGGATTGCATCGCTCAAACGGCCGGGCTGGTAAATCGGCAGCGTTCGAAACACCATGCCGGTCCGCTCGTAGGTCAGCCTGCCGTCGATCCAGGTGCGCAATTCACCATCGGGTGTGAACGAGTTGTCGTTCGGGTTGACCGCGTTGAGTTTGACTTCCGTCTCGATGCAGTACCACCGACCGGCGTAGAGCATGCCACCCAGGCCGCCGATCTGCCCCCAGTTGTGCTGCCGTTGCGACTCGCCGCCATACCGGTGTCCGACCGGATTCGAGGACAGGAAGTCATACAGGTGCCAGCCAGGTGTACAGCCACCGTCCAGCGGACCTCCTCGCGCAGCCTCGCAGTCGTGCCAGGCATGCCGCATTTGCCAGCCGAAGCCCCCGCCCGACGACCCGCTGTTGCCGCCGTAGGTTGTGGTGTGACTGGGGGCGATGCCGAACTTTCCGCCCATCGTGGCCCAGCGCGGCGATCCGCCCTGCCGCACCTCGACGACGTTGGCCGGGGTCATGGTGTACGGCGTGCCGAAGCGAAGGTAGTAGCGAACGAAAATGCGATCGAGAAGCCCCATGTCGGCATACGGCATGAACAGCTTGGCGTGGATGCCGGCACCGCCGGAATAGCCCACCTCCTGTCCCGTCGTGATGCCTTGGTTCGGCATCACCAATTTGAGCGCCCCCAATCCCGGTGCCAGCGGCGCGAAGCCCTCGCTGCTGTAGTTGCTGCCCACCAGCGACAAGCCGGACGGCGGGTTGACCCACTTGCCGACGGCGGTGTGCGGCCATTTGCCAAGGTTCTTGGCCCCGCCCCACAGCGACGGGTCGTAAAAGTCTTCGTCTGCGAAGTTGGTGCCCAGCGAAGGGTCCAACACGAAGTCCGACAGTGACGCGCCGTCGACGTATCGCTGAGCGCCGATGACGCCCGCTACCGACGTGATTCCGGCGTCGAGCGAGCCAGCAGAACTGGCCAGCCCACTCGCCCCGGTCAGCGGCTGGCCATTCATGGGCGGGTTGCACAGGAACAGATTGATCTTGGCATTGCCGGACCAATGCGACGTGACGGTCATGTCCATGGTGGCGCTCACGACCTGACCCACGGGCCGCTCGAATTCCACGAATGCCGGCAGGTAGGTGTTGTTCTGCGTGGTCAGCGGCGTCGAACTGCTGTTCGTGTTGGCAGCAACGATGCGGCATGCCAAGGTTGCCGTCGCGCCACCCTGGTAGGTGACGTGAATCACCGGCGCAAGCTGCCCGGCGGTGAACGGCCCCGCGATGCCACGCGGCTGGCTTCCGGACGGCTGCTTCACGATGAATGCTGCCCAGCGATTGTTCTCGCTGCAGTACTTCAGCAGCGACGTGACGTCGATCGACGTGTACCGGAATGCAGCTTGCTCCCCGCTTGCGGAGTTGGCATCGAAAGACACCCACGCAGCCGCTCCCTGAGCGACACCGTTGGCATCGATCCAGTCGCCGCCCGGGTTGGTCCATGCCCACCCCGACACAGCATCCACGTACGCGTGGAGCGGACCGACGGAGTCGGCGTCGTAATCGCTGCCACCGAGCGTGGACGCGTACTTCGCCACGCCGATCGACTGGAAAAGATAGGTCTGCCCAGGGCGGTACGCACCGGTCACCTGCGATGGCAGCGGCGGTGGGGCAGGTGCAGGGGGCGGACCGGGCGGCGGGGGAGGCGAAGGGACAGGTGCCGGGGCCGGTGTGGGTGCCGGCGCTGGGGTCGGCGCAGGCGCGGGCGCAGGGGGGGGCGAAGCGGCCACCACGGTGGCAGCGTCGGCCGCGCCGCCTCCGCCACAGGCACCGATCAACGGCAGCGCGCTGAACATCGCACTCATCTTCAACAATTCGCGGCGACGCCGATCCAGTTCGTTCTCGTATGCCAATGGGGTCTCCTGCCCGGCAGCACGCGAAGGCGCGCAGCTCGGTTCAAATTTCAAATGGTCAGCGTGACGTGGCAACAATGCGGTGCAGCCGGCACGGGGTGCACCGATGCGCACCGAACCCTGGTTATCGTTCAAGAAACGGGTCGACTGAAGTTCGTCGAAAGCGCGATTGAAACAAATCCCGGCGGCACGGTGCGCATGGGGTCGCCTGCGCTCCGTGACTTGCGACCGCTGCGCATAACACTGTTACAGCTTTAACGCAGACCGGGCGTGCCGAGCCGAAGGTTCGCTCGAAGTGAACCGATAGAGTTCTTTTTCGAGCCGAGCGGCGACACGACGCTTCAGATCGAATCTTCGGAGAGAAACTTTGCAGAAGCCTGAACAGATCGACCAGAACAGACGAACGCTGCTGCAGCACACCGCCTCCTTCCTGGGCACCGTGCCGTTGTTGGCAGCGTGTGGCGGCGGCCAAGGCATTGTTCCGGCGACCGAAGGGCCAAGCGCCGCGAGCCCGCCGCCCGTCCCACCAGTCGCAGTCCCACCCCCCGCACCCACACCCGCACCGGCCCCTTCCCCAGGGCCTGCACCTGCACCGGTACCTGCACCACCGCCACTACCACCGCCGCCACCACCTCCGCCACCCCAGGGCGAGCTCCCGCTACCGCCGCAGGCACCAACTCCGCAGTGGGCCGCGTCGGTCCCGACCGACACCTGGCACACGCTGGCCGGCACCGCATTCAGTCCCTGGGCCAGGGCCAACATCCCCGCCGCTGCATACCGAGGCAACAGCCCGTTCGACTCGATCGTCGATGCATACAGCGACCCTGCCTACGACCCCTGGGCCGCAGCGCAGTTTTTCTATGGCGGCGGCCATGGCGACGGAACGTGCAATGCCGTGTGCAAGTTCGACCATCAAACGCTGAAGTGGTCGCTGGTCGGACAGCCGACGCCCCCTGCTGCCTACCCTCCCTCGTATCCCGGCCCAGGCGTCCTCACGTATCCGTCGGGTTTGCACTTCAGCGGGCCTGCGGCGCAGGCTTCGAGCGGCTGGTTCTTGACGGACAAGGAGCTTTCGGACCCGCGCGATTTGCCCTACGCGGCACCTTCACTGGCGCGGGTGTCCACGCACATGTATGCCTCGGCGGCCAAGCGCGGAACGAGGATTCACTACTTTTACCTGTCGTATGCCGAGTTCGACACCGCCACCGGGGAATGGATGGGGCGTGAGGTCGACCTGGGCGCACAGCTCGTGGGCTTCCGTCCCCAATACAATCCGTATCCGCTTCAACAGGGCACGGTTGCCATCCACGACGAGGTGACCGATCGCTTCTTCGTGACGCTCGTTCCCGGCGACACAGGGGGTGGCTGGCGTTCGGGGATCATGGTCTTCAACCCGTCAACGAGATCGATCGAATCGATCCACGAATCCAACAACCAATCCTACGGGCTGATCCTTGAATCGATCAATATCTGCCGGGTGGGACGCAACCTATATTGCTTCACCAAGATCGGCAACTACGGTGATCCCCAAAAGATGAACCAGGGCTTCATCTTCAACATGGACAGCAAGACTTTCAAGAAGTTCGTCATCTCCGGCGAGACGCAAGGCTCCACTTACCTCAGCAGCAACACCCAAGACACGATCCCAAGCTTCTATGACGGCATTGCCATCCGACGCTGGAACTATCAGCCGGCCGACCGGAACAAGATCTACAGCGTGAACCCGACACCCGTCGGTGGTGCGGGCTCCATCTCTGATCCATACGTGCTTGAGCAGTCCGTACGCACGATCTCGGGTGCTGCGCCGGGGCGGCCCGTCTTTGTCTACTCGCGCCTCGTCTACCACGGTGGTGCGAAATGCGCGCTGCTGCTGCCGGAAGCCGGTGCCGACTGGGTGGCCCTGAAGCTGAGCTGACCCGCATTCAGGGGGCTCGGTTCGGCGATCAGGAGGCCTGGAACGGAGCAAATCAAAGGTATCGACCCTTACACTTCAAGCTCGAAACAGCGGGCTTGTTTGCCGGGGTTTGCCCGTCATGCGTGCCGTCTCGTTTTCCTCCGCGACATCGGCTCGGGCCAGAAATGCCAGCACCAGACATTGCTGTAGTCATTCCGCACTACCAGCGCACGACGGGCCTGCTCTCGACCGCGGTGCAATCGGCCTTTTCGCAGACGTTGTCTCATCGAATCGTCGTGATCGTGTGCGACGACGAGTCCCCCTCACCGGCGCGTGACGAGCTTGACACGATCCCCGCGCTGCCCACCGAACGCCTGATCGTCGTCGTTCGCAAGAACGGCGGTGCAGGGGCCGCTCGCAACACCGCGCTGGACGCCGTGCCGGCGGGTGTGCGCTATGTCGCCTTTCTCGACTCAGACGACGCCTGGCGCCCGCGACACCTCGAAAATGCAGTCCACGCGCTGGGCCTCGGGTACGACGCCTACTTCGCCAACTTCGTTGGCGTGGGGTTCCCGGAGGTCGGGCACTTCGAACGGATCGGTTCGCTCAAGCCACAAGACCACCCGGTCATCGACGCACCTCGCCAGATGCATGCGCTGGCTGTGTCAGCGCTCGTCCATACCGTGTCCGACGGTGGCGGGCTAATCGGCACGCCCACCGTTGTCTACTGCATCGACAAGTTCCGCACGCTGCGCTTCCGCGAGGAGTTCTACAACGGCCAGGACTTCTTCTTCTGGATGGACCTGAGTGAAATGGGCGCGCGTTTCGCGTTCTCGTTCGAGGTCGAATGCGACAACGGCACCGGCGTGAACATTTACCAAGCCTCCGGCTGGGCCAGCGAGAAGTCGCTGCAACGGCTGCGCAACGAGTTGTTCGTGTGGACATCGGTAGAGCGCTTCTATCGACTCGCCGACGATTTGCTGCAGGCCAACAGGGCGACCATTCGGCATCTGCAGGAGTCGGTCGGCAAGGACCTGATGCATCGCCTTCGTCACCGAAAACCGATCTCGATCAAGTTGCTCGCCGACATCGTGCACATGGCACCGTCCACGCTGTTCGTCACGCCGCTGGCAATGCTGAAAGCGTTGGCCTCGCGGGTGTCCCGCTGAGCGGGCTTGAAGACTTGACCGCATCCATGTCGCCCTCGCCGCGTCGCGCGCTGATCTGGTCGTTCGCGGAGCGTTACGCCGGCTTGGTGGTTTCGATCGCCAGCATGATGCTGCTGTCGCGGCTGCTCACACCGGCTCAGGTCGGCATCTACTCGTTGTGCGCAGCGTTCACAGCGGTGGCCGGCATCCTGCGCGATTTCGGAGTCAGCGAGTACCTGATCCAGGAAAAGGATCTCACGCACGACAAGATCCGGGCTGCGTACGGCCTGGCGTTCCTCATCGCTTGGTCGATTGGCGCTTTGGTCTTCTGCGGCCGCAACGGCTTGGCGGCGTACTACGAAGAGCCTCGGGTGGCCGAGGTGCTGGCGGTGCTGGCGCTGCACTTCGCGATCCTGCCGGTCTCGTCGCCGACGTTCGCGCTGCTCAACCGCGAGCTGGCGTTCCGGCAGATCTTTTACCTTCAAACTGCGTGCAATGTGGTTCAGGCCGTCACCGCGGTGGTGCTGGCGTATATGGGGTACGGCGTCATGAGCCTGGCCTGGGGCCCGATCGCGAACGTTGCCACTCAGGCACTCATCTTGATGTGGATGCGGCCCAGGGAGTGCTTTACGGTGCCTGGCCTTCGCGAATCGCGTACGGTGCTGCGCTTCGGCACGATGTACGTAACTTCGCGAACGATCGAGGTCATGACTCGCAATTTTCACGAGCTGGTAATTGCAAAGAGGTTCGATTTCGAGGCGGTCGGCCTTTTTAGCCGAGCTTTCGGCTTGATCGAACTCTTCCACTCGAATGTCGGTGCTGCAGTGGTGCGCGTGGCGACGCCCACGTTCGCGGCCGAGTACCGAGCCGGCCGGCCGCTGGCCGAACTGTATGCACGATCCACCGCCATTTTCGTCAGCGTGTCGTGGACGTTCTTCGGCTTCGTGGCGCTGATGGCTGACCCCATCATCCGCGTCATGTTCGGTCCGCAATGGGTGTCGGCGGCACCGATCGCCGTTGTCCTCGCGCTGTCTGCGCTGCCGCACGGTCTGTTTGCGCTTGCCCCGCAAATGCTGTCGGCCACCGGCCATGTAGCGCGCCGGCTCAAGGTGTCGCTCTGGTTCAGTCCGGTTCATGTCATCGGCGTACTTGTCGCGTCGCAGTTCTCGCTCCTGGCCGTGGCCGCGGTGTGGTTCTTCAGCAATTCGGTGATGCTGGCGCTGTATTTGCTGCACCTTCGGCAGGTGCTTGCGGTGAGTGCGGGCGCGCTGCTGCGCCCGTGTCTCAGCAGCGCCTTGGTGGCGGCGGCGTCGGTGGCTGCGCAGGCAGTGGCTGCAGATGCACTGAGGCGTTGGCAAGTCCCGGCGTTAGCGACAATTCCGCTGGTCTTCGGCGTTGGGGGCGGTGCCTGGCTTCTGGTGGCGCGCATGCGCGGCCATCCGGCCCATGTCGAGATCGTGAACGCCTTCGGTGCCTGGCGCCGGCGCGCGGCGCAGGTGCGCAGTTGACGTTCATTTCGAGTAACCACAGGACCCCCCTATGGGACAAGATCTGCACCTGCTCGTGGTCATGAACCTCATCCTGTGGTTGCTGGTCTGCGCCACCGTGGCTTACGTGGCGCATAAGTGCCGCCGCGTCTACCTGAAGCAGTTCGAGGCCGAAAGGCTGGCGGGCCAGCGCACCGACAACCTCTACACGCAGATCGAGGCACTGCTGGCGCTCGAGAAAGACCTTGCGCTGCCGCGCAGCCTGCCGCCCACCCGAGGCTGGGCCGGCTCGGCCGACTTCCTGCTGCACGTGCACCGCATCGCGACCCGACTGTGCCCCGAGAGCATCGTGGAGTGCAGCAGCGGCACATCGACGGTGGTGTTGGCGCGCACCGCGCAGCTCAACGGGCGCGGCCATGTGTACAGCCTCGAACACGAGCCGGTCTACGCGCAGAAAACTCGCGTCGAACTCGATCGGCAAGACCTGCAGCAGTACGCCACGGTCATCGACGCCCCGCTGCGCGCATTCACCCTGGACGGCCGCGAATGTCAGTGGTACGAGACGACAGGGTTGCCGCTAACCATCGACTTGCTGGTCATCGACGGACCACCGATGACGACACAACCCCAAGCGCGCTATCCGGCCGTCCCGGTGCTGAACGACCGCATCAGCCCCGGTGGGCGCGTGATTCTGGACGATGCGAACCGGCCCGACGAACGCGCTGCGCTGGAGCGCTGGAAGGCCGAGTTTCAGTTCACGGCCGAGGAGGAATTGTTCGCTGAAAAAGGCATTGCGTTGCTCAAACGGCGGATCACTTGAGCGGTCCCGTCAGCAGCCCACTCCTCCTGAAGCAAGCATCTGGAACGTCATGACCACATTACAGACTGATTCAATCGTTGCAACGCTGGAGCAGAAGGTGCGCACAGGGCGACGCTGCTCCGACTTCTTTCGCAGCGCCGTCGCGATGACCACTCTTGCGACAGCGGCAACCGCGTGGGGGCAGAACACCAATCCTGCCCCCGGGCCGGCCAAGACGCCCAATGGCATGACTTGGGGTGAGCTTTCACTGCTGCCCGAGTACTGCGCAGACGCCATGGGAATTCTTTATGGGGATCAATACTTTAACCCGTCCCCGCGCGCAGCCAAATGGGTCGCCATAATGGGTCAGGGCTTCTGGGCAATTCATCATTACTGTCGCGCGCAACAATACGTCCGCCAAGCCGAAACGGCTGCGGGTTCACCCCAGCAGCGCCGATACTTGTACGGCAAGGCGAAACAGGATTACATATACGCCCTGAACAACAGCGGCCCTGACATGATTCTTGCGCCGGAAATATTGGTTCGACTGGGTGAGGCTCATATCAAACTGGGTGAACCCGGCGAGGCCTATTCAGCATTCGAGAGAGCACGCCAGAAAAAACCGGACTATTGGCCCGCATACAGCCGATGGGTCGATGTTCTGATGGGGCTGAAAATGCGGAAGGAAGCGCGTGAGTTGGCCGGGCAGGGCTTGGCGTATTCGCCCGACTCGGAAACGTTGATCCGACAGTACAAGGCATTGGGAGGGGACCCGGCCAGCGTCGTGCGCGCCGCATTGCCGCCGCCACCGGCAGCGTCCGGCGCGACAGCAGCACCAGCGACATCCGCGGCACAAGCAGAATCTGCAGGTTCAGGTCAGAAATAGGCTGAATACTAATACTACTTCGTAAGCACTTCCATTTAGATACTGAAAAACATAAGAAAGTTATGACAGCTTTAGTGAAAAACATTTAATGGATCTAGGAATCCCTAGCCGAAAAATAAAAATGCAGCCAGCTGCCAAGCCCGATGTCCCATTCTCGATCGGCACTCCCATCTTTCGGCAGCCCCGGATCGCCAGCCTGGCGCGCGCCGATGGGTGTCTCGCCGCTTGGCAGGAGGTTCTGCAGATTGACCCAGAAGCATCACTGCGGCAGGTCGAGGGTGACTTTGCCGTCGCGCTGCGCACCGTTGATGGCGGTACGACGCTCGCGGTCGATCGGTTCGCCATCCAAAGCCTGTGCTGGAGCGTGCGCGATGGCCAACTGCGCTTTGCGCAGCGGGCCGATGCATTGGCCGATGCTTCGACGCCTCTGGATCCGCAAGCGATCTTCGACTACCTGTACTTCCATGTGATTCCGTCGCCCCGCACCATTTTTCAAGGGGTGTACCGCCTGCCGCCCGGCCATTTTGCGCGGTTCGAGAACGGGCGTGTCACAGTGAAACCGTATTGGGTGCCGGCCTTCAAGCCAGCGCCTGGCCCGACCGACTTCGCAGCGCTGAAGGACGAATTCCGCACGCTGCTGAAGCAGGCCACGGCCGACGCGCTGGATGGCGGCAAGGCGGGCTGCTTTCTCAGTGGCGGCACCGACAGTTCCAGCGTTGCGGGCATGATCCGCGAAGCAACCGGTCAGGCACCAGCCGCCTATTCAATCGGGTTCGAAGCGCAGGGCTACGACGAGATGGCCTATGCGCGCCTCGCGGCGCGTCACTTCGGTGCCGAGCACCACGAGTACTACGTGACGCCCGACGACCTGGTGCGAAGCATCCCGGACGTGGCCGCGCACTATGACCAGCCCTTCGGCAACTCGTCAGCCGTGCCGGCCTACTACTGCGCCCGCATGGCGCGCGACGACGGCGTCACCCGCATCCTGGCCGGGGACGGTGGCGACGAACTTTTCGGCGGCAATTCGCGCTATGCGCTGCAGCGTGTGTTCGGCTGGTACGACAGCGTGCCCGGCCCGCTGCGAGCCGTGCTGGAGCCGGTGTTCGGCACGCAGGTGATGTCCAGGCTGCCGCTGCTGCGCAAGGGCTCGGGCTACATCCGCCAGGCCCGGACACCGCTGCCCGACCGTCTGCAAAACTACAACCTTCTGCAACGCCTGGGACCATGGGAGGTGTTCACGCCGGGCTTCCTGCGCAGCGTGAATACGGAGGGTCCGATCACTCAGCAGCGCGAAGTCTGGGCGCAGGCACAAGCGGAAGCCATGCTCGACCGCAACCTCGCCTTCGACTGGCGCTACACGCTGGCCGAGAACGACCTGCCCAAAGTGTGCGGCACCGCTCTCATGGCGGGCGTGGGCGTCGGATTCCCGATGCTCGACCAGCGGCTGCTGGATTTTTCGATGCGTCTGCCCACCAGCTACAAGCTCAAGGGGCTGAAGCTGCGCTGGTTCTTCAAGGAAGCACTGCGTGGCTTCCTGCCCGACGAGATTCTTGCAAAGAAAAAGCACGGTTTCGGCCTTCCCTTTGGTGTGTGGAGCACGGGCCACGAACCGTTGCGCGCTCTGGCGCGTGATTCACTCGGCAGCCTGGTGACACGTGGCTTCATCCAGCCTGCCTTCGTGCGCACGCTGCTCGATCAGCGCACCGCCGAGCACGCCGGCTACTACGGCGAGATGGTCTGGATCCTGATGATGCTGGAGCAGTGGTTGCGGCGGCATGCGCCCGGGTACTCATTCCATGAGTGAACCTGCGTTGCAGAAGGCACCCGCATCTTTGTCTGGCCGCGCCGGCCTGCACGCTGCAACCCACAGCCCTCGCCTACTGGAGTTGGACGCACTGCGCGGTGCCGCAGCGGCGTCGGTGGTGCTGTTCCACCTGACCACGCGGTTCAACGAGTTGTACCGCCCCGCACAACCGCCGAGTTGGCAGTTCGACAGCGGTCACCTGGGCGTGAATCTGTTTTTCATCATCAGCGGGTTTGTGATCTTCATGACGCTGGACCGAACGCGCCTGCCGATGGATTTCGTCGTCTCACGCTTCAGCCGGTTGTTCCCCGCTTATTGGTGCGCCATCGTCCTGACCTTTGTCGTGACGCACACTCTCGGCCTGCCCGAGAAGTCGGTGTCGATCTGGATCGCGCTCGCCAACACGGTGATGCTGCACGGCCTGTTCTTTGTGCCGCATGTGGACGGCGTGTACTGGACCCTGGAAGTAGAGATGATCTTCTACTTCGGCATGTTCCTGCTGTTTCGCAGTGGTCGTCTTCATCGCGTGTTTGAGTCGATGCTTGCGCTGCTGGCGCTGCGGCTCGTGTACGTGCTGTCTGAGAGGGTCTTCGGCATCGACCTGCCATGGACGCTGTCTCGGCTGCTGATACTGAACTACCTGCCCTGGTTCGCACTCGGCATTTCGATCTACCGACTCGTGCACCCCTCGCCCACCCTCGCGTCCAAGCGCTGTCTCTGGTTGGCCGGTGGTGCGCTGGTGACCCTGCTGATCGGCGACTCGCCGGCCCGGGCCGGGCTCGGGTTGGCTTTGGCGCTTCTGGTCTACGCTGCCGCTTCAGGGCAGCTGCCGTGGCTTCGCCATCGGGTGTTGGTGTGGTTCGGCACCATCGCTTACCCCTTGTACCTTCTGCACGAAAACATCGGCTGGAGCATCCAGCTCCGCGTGCTCGAGATGGGGCTCTCAACCGATGCATCGGTGGTCATTGCAGCGGTTGCTGCGGTGCTGCTGGCGGCCGCACTTCACCATCTTGTGGAGAGGCCCGCGATGATGTGGATACGCCGACGCTACCGTGGGCGCTCCGCACAACAGTGACGCATCGGCGTTGCCTTGCTCTTTCTACGAGACAGACGCAGGTCGCCAGCCGATTGCACCCAGCCCCGCGAGGGCCAGGGTGTGCCACTGTGCCGGCTGCAGGGCCCATGAATGCAGCAGCGAACGCACGCCCACCCAGCGATTGCCGCGCTGCAGATGGTGGTAGCCAAACTCCATGCGGTAGCGCGCGATCTGCGCTCGAAAGCGGGCCGGTGTCAGACCGCGCCCATCCGGACTGTAGAGCCCGTGGTCACGCGCCGCTCGAATGAGAAGTTCGCAGCGATGGTCAATGCGCCGGATGCTGCGCGACCCCTGTTCCACATGCTGGCGGTACAACACCGGCGGCCACGAAAGCAGCACGAACGGGTGACGGCGCGCAACACGCAACCACAGGTCCCAGTCTTCGGCATACGGCAGCGCCACATCGAAGCCGCCGCACTCACGCACGGCGTCGGTGCGCAGCATCGTGGCGCTGGTCAACGCCCAGCAGTCGAGCAGGAACTCGTGATAAGTCCAGCCATCGAAGCCCTCCACCAGCCGCAGGCCAGGGTCGGGCGGCAACGGGGGAAGGCAGCCGCCGGAGCCATCTGCCGGCGGGTGCCAGAAGACATAGGGGCAAGCCACGGCGGCCACCTCGGGTCGGAATTCGAGGCACTCGACCTGTCGCGCCAGTTTTTCCGGGAACCACACGTCGTCCTGGTCGAGAAAACAGATGTAGCGCCCGCGCGCCATCGCAAGGCCCCGGTTGCGGGCTGCGCCGACCCCCGCATTGGCTTGCTCGACGAGCGTCACTTCGGGGTAGCGATGACGCAGCAACTGGATGGTGCCGTCGGTCGATCCGTCATCGACCACGATCACCTCGAACGCTTGGTGTGTCTGTGACAGCACGCTGTCGAGTGTTTCGCTCAAGTGGCGCTCGGCGTTGAACGTTGGCACCACCACGCTGACCAGCCGGTCAACAGGCAGACTCACGTCGCCACGCCGACCACGTCTTGCTCGGCCCCGCGCAGGCCGTGCCAGAGCAAACGCGCCGCCCAGCGGTGCGGCTGCCGGTCCCACGGCGTGAAGCGCGGCAACTGATACAGATCGGATTGCCCGGAGGCCACGCCGGACGCGGTGCTGGCCGCGCCGCGAAACCCGAGCTTGCGCAACATCGCGACGTGTCGCGCGTCGTAGTCGCGGCCGGGGCGGCCGTTGGGATAGGCGAACACATCGACGGCGGTGCCCAGCAGCGATTGCAGATGCCGACGGCCGGCCTCGATCTCGGCTTCGGCGTCCGCGTCGGACAGCTCGGCGAGGATCGGATGGCCCACGGTGTGAGCGCCGATCTCCATGCCGGCACGCTGCAGTTGCATCACCTGGGCTGCACGCATCATCAGGTTCGATGGCAAGTCCGGGGCGGCGGCCAACGCGTGCAAGTGCACGAGCGAGCTTTCGCGCGCGGCCAGCGACAGGTACTTCACGCGGGGCAGCAGCGCTTCGATGGCCGCACGCCGAGCGTCGGCGCTGGTGAGATCGAAACAACCGAGCCCGAAATCGGCAAGGTCGATGCGCTGGTGCGGCGTGCGCCGCAGGCATTCGATGACGGTGTCGTTCCACATCCGGCCGCCGTCGAGGAAGCCGCTGGAGACAAAGAAGGTCGCAGCCAGCCCGTGCCGCTGGAGGATGGGCAAGGCGATCTCGGCGTTGTCGGCATAGCCGTCGTCGAAGGTGATGACGAGTGAGCGCGCCGAAAGGGTGTCGCTGCGCAACCGCTCGACGGCCTGGCCAAACGTCAACACATGAAAGCTGCGCGCGACCAGGCCCATCAGCCGATCGAAGCGAGCCGCGTCGATCTCACCAGGAAACAGTGGATCGGGCACCTTCAGCACACGGTGAAAAATCAGGATCGGCAGGCGTGGAACCGACCAGGTGCCGGCCAGACCGAAGGCGAGCCGGGTGCCGATGGCACACAGGCGATCCGCCGCACCTGCATTCATGCGCGCGCATCCTTCAAAGTCGGTCTGGCGGGCTTGACCAGCGTGACGAGGATCCAGCCCCGCAGGAAGCGCAGCGCCTCGAAGCGGGCAGTCAGCTTTTCGAAACCGGTACCGAGCAGGAACAGCAGCCCATTGAACATGAGGTAGTTGGGGTATTGACCCAGGTAATCGAATGCTTCCACCCGAAGCTCGGCAGCCGCAGCCAGGCGATCGACATCTCTGCGTGTGTTGGTCTTGTACGCGGTCGGGAAGGTGTCTTCTTCTTCGCGGCCCTCGACGGCCTTCACGATCGTCGCGTGAAAGCGGTTGGGCACCAGTCGTGCCACCAGCGTGCCGTAGTCCCACATGTTGGCCGTCAGGAAGACGACTCGACCGCCGGGCCGCAGGACGCGGGCGAACTCGAGGTACACCGGTGCCGGATC
>JANNEI010000096.1:0-3778 GCA_031378565.1 Burkholderiales bacterium | reverse complement strand
ACCACGTCGAGCCCGAACTGATCGACCATCTTGCGCAACTCCTGCACGCCCTTCTCGTTGGCCGCGATCTGCGCTTTCAGGTCGCCCAGGTTCTGCTGCGGGTTGCGCGACGGATGTTCGCCGCTGGACAGCAGCGCGAGGATTTGCTTCTCGCGCAGCACGCCCAGGTCGACCAGCTTGACGTTGTCGATCTGCACGCCCTCTTCTTCGATGCGGGTGGAAAACGGCGGCATCGAGCCGGGGGTGACGCCGCCGATGTCGGCATGGTGACCACGCGAGCCGACGTAGAAGATGGGCGTCAAAACAGACTGGCTTCCTGCCACCATTTCACCCCCATCCCGGCCTTCCCCCGTCAAGGGGGAAGGAGAGAACGGATCGGCTGCGCCGAAGTTCAAGTACACAGGCGTCACCACCGTCACGTCCGGCAAATGCGTGCCGCCGTGGTACGGGTCGTTCAGCACGTACACATCGCCCGGCTGCATGTTGCCGGCGTTGCGTGCCACCACAGTCTTGATCGACTCGCTCATCGAGCCCAGGTGCACCGGCATGTGCGGCGCGTTGGCGATCAGGTTGCCGCTGGCATCGAACAGCGCACATGAAAAATCCAGCCGCTCCTTGATGTTGACCGAGTAGGCGGTGTTCTGCAGCTGCAGGCCCATCTGCTCGGCGATGTTCATGAACAGGTTGTTGAAGACCTCCAGCATCACCGGGTCCACCGAAGTGCCGATGGCACGGCGCGACTCGCGTGGCTGCACCCGGTCGAGCACCAGGTGATCGAGCGCGGTCACGCGCGCCTGCCAGCCAGGCTCGACCACGGTGGTGGCGTTTTTCTCGGCAATGATCGCCGGGCCGTCGATGGTGTGGCCGGGGCGCGCGTCCTCGCGCACCACCAGCGCCGCGTCCCACCAGCCGCCGCCGCTGTACAGGCGCACGCGGGCCGCGGCCGGGGCCGGGCCGCTGGCGCTCAACGCGTGACGCGGCTCGCTGGGCGCGTCGCCCTCGGCGATGGCTTCGACCGACACCGCCTCGACGACCAGCCGACGCTCGGCCATCAGGAAGGCGAAGCGCTGGCGGTAGGCGGCCTCGAATGCGCGGGCGATCTCGATCACGCTGCCGAACGGCACCACCAGCGCCGAATCGGTGCCTTCGTAGCGCACGTGCACGCGCCGCTGCACATGCACCCTGCCCCGGCTGACACCCTGGCGCGTCAGCTCGTCGGCCGCTTCGATGGCGAGCGCATCGACACGTTGGGTGATTGCGTCGAGCGCTTCGACCAGCGGCTGTTCGATGGCCGCCTCTAGCATCACGCTCTGGTCGGCCAGGCCCATGCCATAGGCCGACAGCACGCCCCCCAGCGGGTGCGCGAAGACGCGGCTCATGCCCAGCGCATCGGCCACGCGGCAGGCATGCTGCCCGCCGGCACCGCCGAAGCATTGCAGCGTGTAGCGCGTCACGTCGTAGCCTCGCGCGACCGAGATTTTCTTGATCGCGTTGGCCATCGCGCCGACGGCGATGTCGATGAAGCCCTCGGCCACTTCTTCGGGCGCGCGCTTGACGCCGGTGGCGCGTTCGATGTCGGCGGCCATCGCGCTGAACTTCTCGGCCACCACCGCGCCGTCGAGCGCTTCGTTGGCCTGCGGCCCGAACACCTTCGGAAAGTACGCGGGCTGAATCTTGCCGACCATCACGTTGGCATCGGTCACGGCCAGCGGCCCGCCGCGCCGATAGCAGGCCGGACCGGGGTTGGCCCCCGCGCTTTGCGGCCCGGCGCGGAAGCGCGCACCGTCGAACGCCAGCACCGAGCCACCGCCCGCCGCCACGGTGTGGATGCTCATCATCGGCGCGCGCATGCGCACGCCCGCTACCTGGGTTTCGAATGCGCGCTCGAACTCACCCGCGAAGTGGCTCACGTCGGTGGACGTGCCGCCCATGTCGAAGCCGATCACGCGCACACCCTCACCCCTGCCCTCTCCCGCCAGCGGGAGAGGGAGTCTCTGTCTGGCCCCCTCTCCCGCGTGCGGGAGAGGGTTGGGGTGAGGGCTTGCGCCAAGATCCTCCTTCGCCAACTGCGCCGTGCGCACCATGCCCACGATGCCCCCCGCCGGCCCCGACAAAATCGCGTCCTTGCCCTGGAAAACATGCGCGTCCGTCAGCCCACCCGACGACTGCATGAAGAAGATTTTCACGCCCGGCATCTCGCCAGCCACCTGCTCCACATAGCGGCGCAGGATGGGCGACAGGTAGGCGTCGACAACCGTCGTGTCGCCGCGCCCCACCAGCTTCATCAGCGGGCTGACCTGGTGCGACACGCTGACCTGCGTGAAGCCCGCCGCTGCGGCCAGCCGCTGCGCCGCCAGCTCGTGCGCCGGGTAGCGGTAGCCGTGCATGAAGACGATGGCCACGCTGCGCAGCCCGGCGTCGAACGCGGCCCACAGGCGCTCGCGCAAATGCGCTTCGTCGAGCGGCGTGACCACAACGCCGTGCGCGCCGACGCGCTCGACCGCTTCGATGACCCGGCTGTACAGCAGCTCGGGCAGCACGATGTGGCGGTCGAAGATGCGCGGCCGTTCCTGGTAGCCGATGCGCAGCGCGTCGCGAAAGCCCTTTGTCGTGACCAGCAACGTCGGCTCGCCCTTGCGTTCCAGCAGTGCGTTGGTGGCCACGGTGGTGCCCATCTTCACGCACTCGACCTGTGCCGGCGTGATCGGCTGGTGCGGCTGCAAACCCAGCAGGTGGCGAATGCCGGCAACCGCCGCGTCGGGGTACTGCTCGGGGTTTTCGGAAAGGAGCTTGTGCGTCACCAGCGCGCCGTCGGGCCGCTTGCCGACCACGTCGGTGAAGGTGCCGCCGCGGTCGATCCAGAACTGCCAGCGGTCGGGCTTCGAGGGTGTGTCGGTCATGGGTGTCTTTCAATCGTCGATCAGCAGTGTGCGGTCAGCACAAACGCTGCGCGATCAGGGTGGTGATGTCGTGCACCCGCCGCCCGGTCGCGCGGCGCACCGCCTCGGCGTACGGCGGCATGTTGGTGCATTCGAGAACGATGTCGGTCAGTTGGGGGTGCGCGGCCAGCAGGCGCTGTGCAGCGGCCACCGTCTGCTGTTCCGCATCGCGCGTGTCCAGCGTGGGCAGGTTGTCGAGCAGGCTGCGCTGGAAGGCGCAGCCGGGGCTCAGCCCGGCCACCGGCGTGTCGATGGACGCGCCTGCGGCGGTCAGGTGCGCTGGCGTCAATGACGCGGCATCGACTGTCACCACGCCGGCGTGGTTCGGCATCACGCCTGCGCTGCTCAACGCTGGCAGGCACAGCAGGCTCGACGTCCACACCGGCACGTCCAGCGCCTGCTGAATCTGGCGCTGCCACAGCACGAGAAAGCCGCAGCTGGTGGCGATGGCGGTGGCACCCTGCGAGACCAGCAAACGTGCCGCATCGATGAAGGGCGGCAACAGGCTCGCATCGGCGGCGCGCACGACGCGCTGGGGTGAAGCGCCTGCGACCACCGCGTACAGCACGGGGAAATCGAACGTGGCCGGGTTGCCGATGTCGCCCATCGGCCGCGGGAAGCGGGTGTCGAGCATCAACACGCCCAGGACAAAAGGCTCAGAGCGACGTCGCCGCACGCGCTGCCTGGTCATACAAGCCCGACATGGTGCGCATCAGGCGCGCCATCTCGCCGATGTCGTGGTTGCGTTCGCCGTCGAGATTGTCGATCAGGCAGGCCTCGCGCACCTCACGGTACTTCTGCACCGCGGCTTCACCGGTGGCGCTGGGGCTGTAGAACAC
>JANNEI010000080.1:0-2384 GCA_031378565.1 Burkholderiales bacterium | reverse complement strand
CGCGCAGCTCGGTGTTGACGAAGCCGCCGCCGAGCGCGGTGACGATGGACGGGTCGTGCGCCTTGATCGCCTGGGCGATGCGGAACGCCGCGTAGACCGAGCCGGGAAACGGCACCGACACCAGCACGACGCTGGGTCGGTGGCGCTTCACCGCGTCCAGCGTCAAGTCGAGCAACGTGCTGTCGACCAGGTTCAGCGGTGCCGCCAGCGCCTGCGCGAGCGGATCGAACGTGGGCTGGCTCTGCGCCAGCGACTCGGCATAGCGAACGAACTCGAAGCGCGGATCGACCGCATCGCGCAGCACATCGGCAATGTCGTTCAGGTACAGCGTGGCGAGGTGGCGGGCGCGGTCCTGCATGCCCAAAGCGCCGAAGGCCCAGGCCAGCGGGTCGCCGCCCTCCTCGTCGATGAAAACGTCGAGCGATGCGAAGCGTGGACCTTCGGGCAAAAACGCTCGCCCGCAGATGCGGTGCGCCAGCGTGGCGTCGCGGCCTTGCAGAAAGGCGATGGTGGCGCTGATGGTCGACACATAGCGGTCGAACTGGTCGTGAAAGGCCACCACCAGCGGCGTGCGCTTTGCAGGTGCGATGGCCTCGATGCAAGCACGCACCGACTGCAGGCCCGCAGCGGAAAACAGCTTCAGCACCAAGGCCAGCGCCAGGTCTTCCTGCACCGCGTCGAAGCCGCGCGAGCGCAGGAAACCGGTGATGTAGGCGGTCGACGGATACGGCGTGTTCAATTGCGTCATCGGCGGGATGATGCAGAGGATTCGCGGGGGCTGGGCGGTCACGGTTTGGTCAGGGTGCACAGAAGGGTGCAGTCACTTTTCGATCTGTGGAGGAGCCTAACATTCGCTCGGCGCGTGCCGCCCGATGACCCGTTCGTCCCTGCTATTCTTCAGGCGTGAAAGTCAGTGAAGTCCTGCGAGCGCTCCAGTCCGATGGATGGTTTCTGGTTGCAACGCGAGGCAGTCACCGTCAGTTCAAGCACGCGAGCAAGCCTGGTCGCGTCACTGTTCCCGGCAAGCCCAGCGACGACCTCGCGCCGGGCACCCTGAACAGCATCGTCAAGCAGGCCGGTCTGAAGTCGTGAGGTTGCATGCGCTACGCCATCGTGATTGAAAAAGCCCTGGGCAATTTCTCCGCCTACGTCCCCGACCTTCCAGGTTGTGTGGCCACCGGTGCCACGGTAGCCGAAGTCGAGGCTGAAATTCGTGAGGCCATCGTCTTCCATGTCGAAGGCCTGCGTGAAGACGGCCTGCCGGTGCCGCCAGCGGAAAGTCAGGTCGAGTACATCGAGATCGCAGCGTAGCCCCTTCGCACTTCCGTGTGCCAAGAGGGCAACTTCCATGACCATCGAAATCCCGAAAGAAGCACGCGCACAAGCCATCGCGTCGATCGAACGCTACTTCCTGGAAAACATGGAAGAGAAGATCGGCAACATCGCGGCCGGCGCGCTGCTGGGGTTCTTCCTGGAAGAGCTCGGCCCCATCGTCTACAACCAGGCGGTGGCCGACGTGCAGGAGAACCTGCAACCGCGCATCATGGAACTCGACATCGAGGTGCACGAGGACGAGTTCCCCTACTGGCGTAAGTTCGACCGCCAGCGCAAGGGAAAGTGAGGGCAGCGATCAGCCGCTTCACCCCTTCGCGAGCACCGCCGACAAATGCCCCAACGCCTGCTCGAAGCTGCCGAACAGCGCGACCGAGCGCGACAGCATCAGGTTCATCTTCTGTCCGAACTCCTCGACCATGAAGCCGTGCGCGGCGTCCCAGGCCAGCCCGGCGGCGTCGCGCTGCACGCCGCACACGCGGATCACCTTGTCTTCATACGACAAGTGAATGTCAGGCAAAAACCCGGCCACCGGCTTGCCCAGCGCCACCGCCATGCCGACCTCGAAGACGGTGCCGCTGTCGGGCTCCAGCGCGTTGCGAAACGGCATCAGGTTGGCCAGCAGAGCGTCGGAGCCGCGGATCAGTTCGACGTTGGCGTCGCAGATGCGCCGTGCGATTTCGTCGCCGGTGCCTGCGAACCCGCTGGACAGGCCACCGTCCGACGGGCGCACGCCTTGCAGGCCGAGCGCGGCGCAGCGGGCCTGCATCGCCCCGAAGCGGGCGTCCGCGTCGCGGAAGAAAACATCAGGCCCAGCCAAGTAGATCTTCTTCATGTCGCTCCCTTGGGCTCGGGTCGGCGGCGGTGCTTGAAATGGCGCAAAGCAGCGCCACATTCCACACCATGAACGCCATCAAGACCCTCACTGTTCCTGAAGACCTGATTGTCGTGCTGACGCTCGCGCAGCTGCTCGAGCGCCTGGAGCACAGCGCGGTCGCCGTGGACGCGGCCCAGTATCGGCTGGTCGCCAGTCGGCTGTCGGATGCCCTGGC
>JANNEI010000073.1:0-1610 GCA_031378565.1 Burkholderiales bacterium | reverse complement strand
GCGCACCGCGGGGAAGTTGCGTGAGCCGGTGCAGATGTTCGCCGGGGTGCTGCGCGCGCTGAACGGCCGCACCGACGGCGAACCGCTGGGTTGGTGGTGGGGCGACACGTTGCGCCAGCACGTTTTCCGTCCGCCGTCGGTGTTCAATTTCTATCCGCCCAACTACCCGGTGCCGGGCACCAGCCTGGTCGGTCCGGCCTTCGGCATCCACGGTGCCAACGCAGCGCTGGAACGGCTGAACTACCTGACCTATCTGCTCGACTGGAACGGCAGCGACCCGAACCCCGTCATTCCGAACGCGGTCGGCACCAAGGTCAACCTGACGGCATTCCTTGCCGATGCAGGCGATGCCGCAAAGCTGGTGGATCGGATGTCGATGCTCGCTCTCGGCCAGCCATTGCCGAGCGTGCCGCGTGACAAGGTCGTGGCCGCCGTTGCGTGGTGGACGGTCAATACCGACGCCACCAACTGGAAGATCAACCGCGTGAAAGCCGCCGCCTACCTCGTGTTCGCGTCGCCCAACTACCAGGTGCCGCGTTGATGAAAGCCGCCATGAACAACTCCCTGATTTCTTCTTCTCGCCGCCGCTGGATGATGGGCAGCGGTGCCACGCTGGCCGGCGCGCTGGGCGCGGGCAGCCTCGGCAACCTGCTGCTGAACGCCCGGCCGGCTCACGCCGCCGACTACAAGGCGCTGGTCTGCATCTTCCTGTACGGCGGCAACGACGGCATGAACATGATCGTGCCCGACGATGCCTCTCGCCATGCGCAGTACGCCACTGTGCGGGCGGGCCTGGCCATTCCCAGGGCAAGCCTGCTTTCGATGGGCAGCGTGCCCTTCGGCATGCACCCGTCCTTGGCCGCATTGAGCACCGCCTGGAACGACGGGAACCTGGCGCCTGTGTTCAACCTGGGTCCGCTGTACAAGCCGCTGACGAAGGCGGAGTACCGCGCCGCCGCGGCCAACTCCCTGATCGTGCCCGACAGCCTGTTCTCGCACTCCGACCAGCAGATCCTGTGGGAAACGGGCACCGCCGATTCGCTCAGCCGCACGGGTTGGGGCGGGCGCGCCAGCGAGTCGCTCGGCACCGTGAACCCGGTGATCTCGGTGGCCGGCAGCGCGCGCTTCGGGCTCAGCACGCTGCAAACCCCGCTGGTGCTGCCCGGCCCGGGTGACACGTTCGGTGCCTACGGCTTGCAGGCCGGCGACACCTGGGCACCGCAGGTCGCGCGCAAGGCCGCGATCCAGGCCCTGTACGCGCAGCCGCAGGACATTGTCCTGGGCGACGCCTACACCGCCGCACAGCGCAACGCGTTCTCGATGTCGGAGCGCCTGGGTGCCCTGGTCAAGGTCAAGCCTGGCGACGCCGCCGCCTTGCCGGCGATCGATGCCGCGTTCGCACCGATCACCAGTTCGGGCCGCATCAACACCGGGCTGGGCAGGCAGCTTTATCAGCTGGCGAAGTTGGTCGCGGGCAACGCCACGGTGCAAGGCAACAGGCAATTGTTCTTTGCGTCGATGGGCGGCTTCGACACCCACGAAGGCCAGTCGGTCTACGGCGGCCCGACCGAAGGCCACCATGCGCGGCTGCTCAAAGAGTTGGGCGATGC
>JANNEI010000766.1:0-2525 GCA_031378565.1 Burkholderiales bacterium | reverse complement strand
ATCACGGTCAGCGTGCAGTCGCCGATGACGGCGGCCGACCATGTGCAACGCATCGCGGTCTTCAACGAACTGAACCCGAGCCGCGACGTGGCGATCTTCAGCCTCGGCCCGCGCGCCGGAGTGGCCAGCGTGTCCACCCGCATCCGCCTGGCCACGTCGCAAAAGCTGGTGGCGCTGGCGCGACTGAGCGACGGCAGCGTCTGGTCGCACAGCGTCGACGTGATCGTCACGCTGGCCGCCTGCATCGAATAGCTGGACAGCCGCGATGGCCCGCACCCTCATCAACGTGAAGCCGGCGCACAAGCGCGGCGACATCATCGGCATCAGCACGCTGATCTCGCACCCGATGGAAACCGGCTTGCGTCCGAACGACGCCGGCCGCGTGCAACCCCGCAACATCGTGCGGCGCTTCACCTGTCGTTACAACGGCGAGGTGGTGTTCAGCGCGGAGTTGTACCCCGCCATCGCCGCCAATCCTTACCTCGCCTTCAGCACGCTGGCCACGGTCAGCGGCACGCTCTCGTTCACCTGGGAAGGCGACGCCGGGTTCTCGCAGACCGAAAGCGTGGCGATCACGGTGACATGAGGCATTGCCGCCTCGCGCTCGGGCTGCTGTTGCTGAAGCTTTCTGGCGGTGTGTTGGCTGCCGACGCGCCGCCGGACGTGCGACGTTCCGGCTTCGATTTCATGAGCCCGCAAACCCAGGCCATGCAGCGCGACGATGCGCAGAACCCGGGCATGCTGTGGGTGCAGGAGGGCGCGCTGCTGTGGACGCAGAAGACCGCGTCCAGCCAGCAGTCATGCGCCGGTTGCCATGCCGATGCGGCCACCAGCATGCGCGGCGTGGCGGCGCGCTACCCCGCGTTCGACAGCACCGCGAAGCGCCCGCTGAGCCTCGGCCAGCGCATCAACCAGTGCCGCCAGACGAAGCAGGGCGCGTCGCCTTGGGCCGCAGAGAGCGCGGAACTGCTGGGCCTCGAAAGCTATGTGACGCACCAGTCGCGCGGGCTGCCGGTGGTGCCGGACAGCGACCCGCGCGCAGCCCCGTTTCGCGAGCGCGGGCGGCTGCTTTATCAACAGCGCATGGGGCAGCTCAACCTCTCGTGCGCGCTGTGCCACGACGACCATGCCGGCGGGCGGCTCGGCGGCAGCCTGATCCCGCAGGCGCACCCCACAGGCTATCCGGTGTACCGCCTCGAATGGCAGGGTCTGGGATCGCTACAGCGCCGTTTGCGCAACTGCATGACGGGCATGCGCGCCGAGCCGTTCGCCCACGGCGCGCCGGAGCTGGTCGCACTGGAGCTGTACCTGGCCCAACGGGCTGCGGGCATGCCGCTGGAAACGCCGGGCGTGCGGCCTTGAGTGTGGGTGTGCCCACGGCCGGCTGGCGGCCATGAACTTGCAAGGGATGCAGTTGCGCTCGACGCAACGCCCTGCGTTCCCCGCATCAAAATAGTTGTCGCCCCGATAGCACAACAACCAGGGGCGGCGACGCGGGCCTCAATCCGCCGTCACTTTCGCATCCCGAATTACCTTGCCCCACTTGGCCGTCTCGGCACCGATGAAGGCCTCGAATTCGTCCGGCGTTCCGCCCACCGGGATGGTGCCCATCGCTTCCAGCCGCGACTTCACGTCGTCCAGCCGCACGATGCGCGCCACTTCGTCGGCCATGCGTTTGACGATGTCTTTCGGCGTGGCCGCGGGGGCCAGCATGCCGGCCCAGGTGCTGCCGGTGAAGTTGGCCAGCCCCTGTTCGATGAAGGTGGGCACGTCGGGCGCGGCGGGCAGGCGGCGGTCGCTGGCCACGCCGATCAGGCGCACCTTGCCGGTCTTGCCGGGGTTGATGAGGCCGGAGGCGGCGTCGAAGAAAAGCTGGATCTGCCCGCCCATCAGGTCGGTCAGCGCGGGTGCTGCGCCGCGGTACGGAATATGGACCATGAAGGTGCCGGTCTGCGCCTTGAAGAACTCGCTGGTCAGGTGTGCTGCCGAGCCGTTGCCGCTGGAGCCGAAGCTGACCTTGCCGGGGTTGCGTCTGGCGTAGGCCACCAGCTCGGCGGCGGTCTTGAACGGCGCGTCGTTGTTGACCGCGGCGATCAGCGGCGAGATGCCGATCAGCGACACCGCAGCCAGGTCCTTGCGCGGGTCGTAGGGCAGTTTCGGGTACAGCGTGGTGTTGGCCGCGAAGGCTGCGATGACGACGCCGAAGGTGTGGCCGTCGGGCGCTGCCTTGGCGATCAGGTCGACACCGATGATGCTGTTGGCACCCGGCTTGTTGTCGATGCTCACCGGCTGCCCGAGACACGCCTGCAGTTTTTGCGCAATCAGCCGCGCCGTCACGTCGGTGAAGCCGCCGGGCGTGTAGGGCACGATCATGCGGATCGGCCTGGTCGGCCAGGCAGGCTGCGCAACGACCGTGGGCGCAGCGACGGCGGCAGCCCCCGCCGACAGCAGGCGAAGGTTGAACTGGCGGCGATTGACGGGGCTGTGTTTCATGCGGGTTCCGGGTTGCCTGAATCGATGGGTGG
>JANNEI010000719.1:0-4599 GCA_031378565.1 Burkholderiales bacterium | reverse complement strand
TTCTTGTGATCAACGTCGCGCTTCGTTCATTCCAGCGCCACGAGCCGTACGCCATGAGCCCCACGACCAGCGCCGTCAGGGTGGCCACAAGAAGCCCGAGCCATTTCATCCAGCCCACAGCGTCATCCATGATTGATCAGGCGACCTCGAATGGGGCAACAGCCGCATCGCGGTCATTGCAACTTCTTGCCAAGGCCGTCGGCCCACAGCCGAATGCGATCCCAATCGCGCTTGTCGCCCACCGGCGACTTGACCAGCTTCACGACCATTCGTTCGAAGAAACTCAGCCTCGCCAAGTCGACCTTGCCGGCGAAGAACCCTTCGTCGCGCGGCGTCACCACGGCGCGCACGGTCTTCGTGTAACCCGCGCGCGTTTCCTGACTGGCAGCGTCGTCACCCAGCGCGTTCATGTGCACCGTGAAGATTGCCGACGGCAGCTGCGCCAGCTCGCTTCGGTGCGATTCGATGAACTTCGTCATTTCGGGCAGCCAGGCACCATACCGAGCGGCGCTGCCCAGCACCACGACCTGGAAGCCGGCCAGGCTGCTCACCGAGTCGACGGGTTGGACCTCGGCATCGAAGCCGATGGCGCAAAGACGCTCGGAGATCGCCTGAGCGACTTCGCCGGTCGACCCCGCACGGGTGGCGTACACAACCAGGGCTTTCTTCTTCACTGACGCACCTCCGGAACAACGGCCTTGGGCCAACATCACATCGGGACGGTGCACCGCCCAACCCACGAACCCTGCGGCCACCGCCAGCACGCCAACCAGACCCCCGGCGAATCGGCGCAGTGTGGTTCTGCGAGCGGCTTCGGTGAACATGGGTGTTCTACCGACTGTTCGGCTTGCACCAGCACCGACTGCGCGGTCTGGCGCTGCACGGCGGGTTGCTGGGGAGGCGGGGGTCCAGCACGCAGACCTTCAGGCGAAAAGCACGGACAGCAGCGCTGCCCAGATGCCGATCCTCGGGGTGCACGCGCTCATGCAGTCGTCCTCGCTGCCCACTCATAGATCAGCGACTTCACAGTGCCGTGAAAGTAGGTCTTGGGTCCGCCGGGCAGCACCCATGCGGCTGTACCGGAAATCGGCACCGTCATGCCGTCGCGGACCTGGTAGTCGGACAGGCCGCACTCCCACGGCCGCATCAACATCTCTTTGCCGACCATGCCGCCACGGGCCTCGGCACGCACCGAGTCGATCAAACCGGCGTCGTTGAAGTGGAACAGCAGGGTCAGCGTGACCGAACCGTCGTTGATGGTGGCTTCCGCAGACGTGCCGTCCACCGCCGCCCATTGCACGCCCTGGCTGGGCAGCAGCGCGGTCGGGTACCACGGCGTCTCGGCGAAGAAGCGCATGAACTCGCCGCGTGCCATCTCGCCGCCACCGGCCATGTCAGCCACCGTGAACAAGCCCAGCATCGCCGCCTGCACCAGGCCCTTGCCGGCGATGTAGCTGTCGACCACGTGAACCTTGATGCCCGGCAGCATCGCAATCTTTGCGTCCCAGATGAAGCCCGGGCTGGACCCAGCCGAAGCAGTGATGACACGCTGCATGGACGTGAACGGTTTCCACTGCTCCGCCGTGGCCGACATGTTGATGGTGCCGGCCATCTCGATCGTGACGGCGGAAACGATGGGCTGGCCCTCTCTCAGCACCGCACGGAAGTAGCGTTGCACGGGCGCGGGCAGGCCTTCGAGTTCGTGCGGGTCGTAGTGCGTCGTGTCATTCGGGTGGGGCGGCTTTGCTGGCCCGACGTTTCGGCCCGCTTCGAGCCTGCGGGTCAGCGCTGCCATGCGTTCGGCCCACCGGTTCGACCCGATGGCAGTGAGGACTACCGCGGCGAGCGCCGGCACGCACACACCCAGACCGATCCACCGCAGCAATGTCATTCGAGTTCCTTCGTTCAGGGTTGCGCGATGTCAGACCAACACCGCCTGCACCGGCCGCCGCATCGACATCGGCATCGAGGGCCCGCGTCCGAAACGCACCACCAGATCGGGTCGTTGGTTGCCCAGCCCCAGCGCTGATGCGAACTGCGGCCGGATCGTCCCGACCTCGACCGGCTGATTCAGGAACGCATTGCGGATGCCCAGCGCCGTGGCCTGCAGCGCAAAGCGTTCGTAGCAGCGGCCCGCCTCGACCCAGTGCGCCTTGTCGCTGGCGTCGGACGCGAACACCGCAATGCCGGCCGAGTTGCGGATCTGCCTGGCGTAACGCTCGTTCTCGGACTTCGGTGTGAAGAACAGGCCCATCAACCGGCTGCCCAGCCAGCGGGGCAGCGACGGGTTGCCGGACGCGCCGGAATACAGACCGTCGCCGGTTTCAGCGGCCTCGGCGGCACTGAACCGAATCCACGCCATCAGTTCGTCGACGAAGGCGGGGTCATTCATCTGGGCGGTGTTGCCCGACACCACGTACTCCAGCACCTTCTCCATCGCCGGTCGTTCGGTGAGCAGCATCACGCGCACGCCGCGGCCGGTGCCGGCTTGTTCGAGCAGCCGCAACTCGTCGGTGGACAACGGCTTGCCGTCGTAGTCGCCGCGGGTGCACTGGCGCTCGGTGATGGCCTGGAACATGGGTGACGACAGCGCCTTCGTTGCTTCCAGTGCGACCGCGACGCCGCCCGCGCCCGCCGGATCGAAGTGGGCATCGGCGCGCAGTCCGTTGGCGAGTGCCGCCTGCACCAGGTTCTCGGTGGCGCAGCCCAGCGAGACGAACAGGTGGTGGTCGTCGGGGTCGACCACCGCGGTGCGTCGCGACAGGTCCGGCTCGATCGTGATCGTCCGTTCCTGAAGGCGGAATTTCCAGCACTGCGTGTTGTGGCTCGACGGTGCCAGCGTGGCGAACCGCACCAACTCGCGCATCAGTCCGCTCGTCGGCACCGCGCGGTCGCCGGTGTCCGCGGCGATGGGCACCCGCAACGCGCGCGCCGCCGCGTCGTGGCTGGTGCCGGATGAGCAGGCCACGATCAGCGGTGCGGTGGCTCCGCACGCGGCTGCACCGAGAACAAGATTTCTGCGCATCAACACGGTGGGCCTCGCTCGGTGGCAGAAATCTGCAACTTCAAGGCACCTTATGCTCGCGGCGATTCGGCGTCTGTTCGATGCCCTACATAGGCCGGCCGACAAGGCTGGTCATGTCGTTCGATTCGAGTCATTCGGCGGAACCTGCCCGTCACCTCGGACGAAACCCGTCACCGCCGCGCGGTCAAACAGCCGGACCATCTTGCCGCGCTTCGACAAGCAGCGCGGCCCCGCAACGATGACGACGAGGATGCCCCAGACCGTGATGAGCGCACCGGCGGCGGTGACGACCGGCGGCGACGAGATGTTTGAGGTGAAGGCGACGTCTACCGCGGCATGGAAGAGCGCCACGACGAGGATGCTGCCGCGGCTCTCGTTGTACAGCCAGGTCAGCAAGACCGAGCCGGTCAGCAGGCTGAAGAACCATCCGGCAACGCCTGCTGCGTCCATGCTCGTGTAGCCGGGGCGATAGAGGAACAGCGGCAGGTGCCAGAGCGCCCATCCGAGAGTCAGGACAAGCGAGGCGACCAGGGCGGTGTGGCGGGTCTGCAATCGAGGCAGGGCGAACCCCCTCCAGCCGACCTCTTCACCATAGCCGAACGAAACGATGTTGTAGACGAGAAACGCGAGTGCCGAAAACTGCGGGAACTCGCGTGAATGGCCGAAGCCCGCGAAAGTCACGCTTTGTCCGGAAACCATCGATGCCCCAACGACTGCGATCGCCAGCAGCGCGAACGGCGACACCAACCCGACGGCCACCCACACGAGCCGGCCTTGCCACAGCCCCATCCGGCGCAAGAGATCGAGCGGGCCCTGCCGGCCTGTCTCTGCCGCGGAAACGAGGAAGGCCGCAGCAACAGGTCCGAACGCTCCGAGCGCGTGATGAAAGGGAAGTACCGGCAACCAGGTCACGCCGAAGGCAGGCAACCACAACGGCGACCAGAGCAGCCATGAGATCGCGCAGGCGAGGCCGAAGAAACTTGCCAGTGGGTGGCGGCAAATCATGCTGGTGATCGATCGGGTGCGTGGCGCCCCACGCGGCAGGGCGAAGAACGAGGACTGTCAACCGAGCGTTGCTGCGCGATGCGGGCCAGCCGGACGTGCCAGAGCGCTGCGTTTGCGAAGCGTTTCCCGGACATTGCGCAGCGCGAATATGGGCAGAAAGCTGGTGATGCGCGCACCGATGCCCAACTCGGCCAGCTCGTCTTCGTAGAGGTGCGCCACTTCGTCGATCGGAAATTCCGATTCGCGAGCCAGCGACTCGATGATCCGGGTTTGATCGGCTTTTCGGCTCTGAGGGGCGAACACGGTGTGGACCTCGCAAGGTGATCTGGGTCGGTTGAAAGCGTAGTGCGCTTCACCACTTCAAGCTGTGCGTCAGCGCGCTTAACGGCTGCACAGGCGTAACTCTTTGCGACGCTCGCACAGAGCCCGCACCACCCTCCAACGGGTTGGCTTCTCAAGCGCGCGCGCTGTTGCCGGCACCCGGAGCTGTTTTTTTCCTTGGCGCGCCAGACTTGTCTGCCGCGGCGGCACGTCGGCGTGACGGCTTTTTCGCGGGTGTCGAATCAGCG
>JANNEI010000693.1:0-2799 GCA_031378565.1 Burkholderiales bacterium | reverse complement strand
CCGTTTCGGCACACCGCTGGCCACCGGCCGCCTGCTGACCCACGCGGCGGGCGTGGGCCGTATCGGCCGCATGGCTGTGGTGCAGACCATGCGCGGCAGCGGCGTGGGGCGGGCAGTGCTGGATGCCTTGACGGCTGCTGCCGCAAGGCGCGGCGACCACAGTGTGCTGCTGCACGCGCAAGTGTCGGCAGTCGCCTTCTACCGCCGCGCCGGCTTCGTGGAACAGGGTGCGCCGTTCGACGAAGCAGGCATTGCGCACATCGAGATGGCGCGTCGGCTTTGATCCAGATCAGGCGCGGCGCTTGCCGCCCGGGTCGGGCTTCAGCAGGCTGCGCACGCGCTTGCGTTTGACGACGGCCGCGTCGGCCGGATCGGCCGCCATCTCGGTCTCGGAAACGGGTTCGTTCTCACGCGGGCTGAACAGCTGTTCGTCGGTGTAGCGCGGTGGCCAGTCCTTGAGCGTGGCGCGTCGCAACAGCGCCACTCCACCGCCGCCGCTGAAGCTGCGCTCCAGCACATGCGTGACCAGGTGGCGCTTGACGCGCTCGGTGATGATGAGGGTCGAGCAGCGCGTGCCGTAACGCATGTCGGGCGACCGGATGAAGGCGCTGGCCAGCATGCGTTCGGTGTCCAGCGAGACGCCGGTCGAGGGCAGGGCGGCGTCGTCGGGGGTGCTGCGATCGGCCAGCGCGTCGAACAGTTGTGACGACAGCGCGTCGACCGTGGTGGCGTTCTCCAGCGCCTGCCTGAGACGGGCTTTCAGCCCGCTGACCTTCGGCCACGGCGTGTCGAGAGAGGCGTTGGACACGCCGTAGATGCCGCGCTCCAGACGCACCGGATGCGCGCCAGTGTTGGAAGCCCAGAAACACTCGCCACGCCGAAAGTCCGCCGCCACCAGATTGAAGCCGTTGTAGCCCATCAGGGCGGTGCGCATCCAGAAACGGTCGGTCGGTTCGCTGTCCGACAACCACTCTGGCACGATCTGGCCGCGCGACGCCGCCTGCAGGTCGATGCGCGACGGCTGGCGCACGTTCGTCAGCAAGGCGAGGCGGCCCTGCGCCGTCAGGCCCAGCCAGGTGCCGCCGGCTTGCAGGTCGCGCCCGCTCAGCACATCGGGGCGGCCAGCCCCGGGTGACCACCAGGCCAGACGCGCTGCGGGGCGGTCGAAGAATTCGTCCCGGTTGGCCGCCACCACCAGCGGAAAGCGCCGGTCGCAGTCGATGGCCAGCGCGATCAGGCACATGCGATGAACGCCTCGATGTGGCGTGGGCCGTCGAACCAGTCGCACAGCGGCTGGGCAGCGTCGGCGATGGCGGCTTGCAGCGCGGGCGTGATGCCGTGCGCGTCGCTGCATGCATAGATCTCCATCCAGGTCTGGCGGCCGTCCTGCGTTTCGGCTCGGCGCAGCAGCCGCGCCTGCAAGCCGGGGTGACTGGCGCGCAGCGCGGCCTGCATGCGCCGAACGGCGGCCTCGGCAAGTGCAGCGTGGCCGGGTGTCACGCGGTAGTAGATGAAGAGCTCTCGCATCGACGCGCAGTGAAGGTCCGGCACCGCGTCAGATTTCAAGCGAGAAGTCGTAGGGCAGCGCCAACTGCCGCAGCAGCGGGCCGCTGGCCGAGCCGACGTGCAGGCTGCCGCTGTCCAATGTCGCCATCTTGACTTCCACCAGCGCGCTGAACCCGCTGCCATTGGGGTGTGCCGCGGCATTGACCACCAGGCCCGCAGGCTGCGACGCATCGGCGCTGTGGAACACCTCTTCCCCGGCCGCCACCGGGCCTTCGGCGTCGAACAGATAGCTGCGCCGCTTGATCGTGCCGCGAAACTGGCTGCGCGCCACCACCTCCTGCCCGGGGTAGCAGCCCTTCTGAAAATTGACACCGCCCACCTGCTCGAAATTCAGCATCTGCGGCACGAACTGGTCGGCTGTGGCGGCCTCGATGGTGGCGATTCCGCTGCGCACCTCCAGCCACTGCCACGCCTCCAACCCGAGCACGGGAAGCGAGGGCAGGCCGACACGCCCCACGATCAATGCGCGCTGCAAGCCGGCGGCGTCGGGCAGGCGGATGCAGCTCGCCCCGTCGCCGTGCAGTTCGATGTCCTGTCGACCCCACACCGGCGCATCGCCCAGCATTGCTGTTGCGGCATCACCCGCCACACCGAGCAGCGGCAACTCCGCGGTGGCGTCGCTGAGCTTGCAGCGGGCCCGCATCACGAACATCGAGAGCCGCTTCAACGTGGCCGGCAACAGGCTCGCATGGCAGGCCAGCAACACGTCGTCCGCCGCCTTCCACACCACGAAGCTCGCCAGCAGGCGACCCTTCGCCGAGCAATAGCCGGCCAGCGCAGCGTGCGACGCGTCCAGCTTCAGAACCTCTTGTGTCAACTGACCTTGCAGAAACAGCGCTGCGTCTGCGCCGCTGGCACGAATCACGCCCCAATGGCTGAGCACGGCGACACCGTTCAATCGAATTTGCGTGTTCATCGCCCGATTATCATCAGGCCCCATGTTTTCCTGCCGGCTGGGGTTTCCTTGCGACATGCGTGAGTGCGAAATGGCCGACTTCGGCAGCGCGGGATGAGCCTGCTTCGCAGACTTCTGCTCATCGTCGTGATCGTCACTGCATCGGTGGCGGGATGGGCCGCGTGGTGGCTGAACCAGCCACTCGACCTGGCGGCCGATTCGGTCGAGGTTTCGGTCGAGCAGGGCAATTCGCCGCGCGAGATCGCACAGGCCTGGGTGCAGGCCGGCGTGCAGTCGTCACCGCTGCTGCTGTACGAATGGTTCCGTTGGTCGGGCGA
>JANNEI010000679.1:0-8221 GCA_031378565.1 Burkholderiales bacterium | reverse complement strand
AGCTGGGAAGGCGTGGCGCGCCCGGCGGGGTTGCCGGGCACCATCGGGTCGGATGCGCGGGCGATGGGCGGTGCCCTGGTGCCGCGGTACGCGAACTTTGCGCCTGTTCGGGATTTGTTGTTGTAGTTGGATGTTTGACTTGATGGTGAAACGTGGTTCCGAGTGTGCGTCTGCCGCCTTTATCGGGGAGTTCACTTTCGTGCGGAAGTCCGCGCCGGGTGTCGGCCCGGCTGCCGAGTAACTTTCATTTGCGGGCCCAAATGAAAGTCACCAAAGCAAAGGGCCTCAACACGATTTGACCGGTTCTTCCGGATGGAAGATGCGGCTGTTGAAGATGGCCTCGGCTTGTTTCACCGCGCGCTACTTCACCGTCGCTTCGCTGGTCTTCGTTTCGCGTTTTGGTTCGTCTTGACAAAGAGAATATTCGGCCCGCTGCGGTCAAGTTCGGGCTCATGACCTCTGTGCAGATGAGCTGCACAAATCGTATTCAGGCCCTTTGCTTTGGTGACTTTCATTTGGGCCCGCAAATGAAAGTTACTCGGCAGCCGGGCCGACACCCGGCGCGGACTTCGCACGAAAGTGACCTATCGACTTTTGGCGCAGGCCCCGCAAATTAGTGAAGTAAAGAAAGAAGAAAACCATGCGCATTGCCACCTCCCACACCTACGACGCCGCCATCGACACCCTGCTGCGCCGCCAAAGCGACATGTCCGACGCCCAGGCCCAACTCACCAGCGGCAAGCGCCTGCTGCGGGCCAGCGACGACCCGGCCGCCGCGGCACGCGCCGAACGTGCCCTGGCCACCAGCGCGCGGGTCGATGCCAGCCAGCGCGGGGTGCAGGCCAGCGATGTGCTGATGACGCAGACCGAAGGCGCGCTGGCCGATGGCGTCAGCTTGCTGCAACGGGCGCGCGAGGCGCTGGTGGCATCGGGCAACGCCACCTACACCGACGCCGAGCGCAAGACGCTTTCGAGCGAACTGGCTTCCATCCGCGAGCAACTGCTGGTCGTCGCCAACCGCTCCGACGGCGGTCATGGCTTCATGTTCGGCGGCCAGGGCTCGGCACAGGCACCCTTCGTGGATGCACCAGGCGGCGTGCAGTTTCGCGGCACTGGCGGACAGACGCGCGCGGCCGACGGCGAGGGCCTGCCGCTGACGGTGGACGGCAACGCCACCTGGCTGTCCGCACGCACCGGCAACGGTGTGTTCGAGACCCGCGCCACCATCAGCACCGGCAGCGCCTGGATCGATGGCGGCACCGTCACCAATCCGTCGGCGCTGACCGGATCGACCTACACCATCGACTTCAGCAATGTCGCCGGCGTGGTCAGCTACTCCATCCTGAAGGACGGCAACGCGACCGCGCAAACCAACGTGGCGTTCACGCCGAGCAATGGCGGCACCGCGATCGAGGTCGACGGCATGGCCAGCAGCTTCTCGGGCGTGCCTGCTGATGGCGACAGCTTCGAGTTGCGTCCCTCCACGCCGACGCTCAGCGTCTTCGACGCACTCGACAAGGCCGTCGCCGATCTGGCCGCACCTGGCCAAAGCCCGGCCGCCAGGGCACAGAAGATCGCCGTGAACCTGAACAACATCGACGCCGTGCTGTCGCGCCTGGTGTCCACCCGTTCGCAAGTGGGCGACACGCTGAACCGGATCACCCACACCGGCGAGCGTCTGGCATCGCAGAAGCTGCAGGCGCAAAGCGAGCGCGCCAACGCCGAAGATCTCGACATGGTGAGCGCCATCTCGGATTTTCAGAACCGGCAAAGCGGCTACGATGCGGCCCTCAAGTCGTATTCCATGGTGCAGCGGCTGTCGCTGTTCAACTACGTCAACGTGTGAGCCCAGCCTTGAATCCACCCGGCCTGACCGACTCCACGATCCTGGGCCAGGTGGCGCTGTGCTATTCGCCGTTCATCGATCGCCAGCGCACCGTCAGCGCCACCCGGCTGACGGTGTTTCCGCTGCACCCCGATGTGCCGCTCGACGCCGCCCAGCTGCTGCACGCCATCGGCACGGTGTGGCCGGCGGACGGCGGGAGGGTGTCGCTCAACGTGGCGAGCGAGAACCTGCTGCAAGACCTGCTGGAGGCCCGCCCGAGCACCAACCTGATGGTCGAGGTGCCGGCCTTCATGGCCTGCGATCCGATCAACACGCAGGCCATCGTCACCCTGCATGCCAATGGCGGCGTGTTGTTGCTGAAGGGCCGGCCGCTGCGTGAAGTGCCGCGCGACGTGCTGCCGTGCTTCAAGTATTCGATCATCGATTTCTCCGACGACCGCCGGGTCGGCGACAAGGCAGCGGCACCGGCCGGCGTGGTGCGCAACATTGCCCACGTGCAGGCCGGCATCAGCAGCGTCGCCGACATGGAGGCGAGCTTCGAGCGCGGCGCGGTGGCGGTGATCGGCTGGCCGATCGACGATGTGGTCAGCGGTGCGCGCGCGGGCAGCCGGCCGGCCGGGCAAACCGACATGCAGGTGATCGTCGAGTTGATCCACCGCGTGGACAAGGAAGAACCGGTCGACCGGCTGGAGCAAACGCTCAAGCGCGACCCGTCGCTGGCCTTCAAGCTGATGCGCTACATCAACTCGCCGGGCTTCGGCCTGTCGGTCGAGATCAGTTCGTTCCGCCACGCGATCATGATGCTCGGCTACAAGAAACTGAAGCGCTGGCTGGCCCTGCTGCTGGCCACCGCCAGCAAGGACACCAACCTGAAGCCGGTGATGTTCGCGGCCGTGCGCCGCGGCCTGCTGATGGAAGAACTGGTGCGCTCCAGCGGCGACGACGAGATGCGCAACGAGATGTTCATCTGCGGCGTGTTCTCGCTGCTCGACCGCATGTTCCGCCAGCCGTTTTCCGAGTTGCTGAAGACGCTGCCGGTGCCCGAGCGCGTGTTCCAGGCGCTGGTCGACAACACGGGGCCGTACCAGCCGTACTTCGACCTGGTGCGAGCGGTCGAGTCCGATTCGCTGTACGACTACCGCGAGGCGGCGGACCGACTGATGCTCAGCGTCAGCGAGATCAATCGGGCGCAGTTGCGGGCACTCGCCGTGGCTGCCGAGTTTGATTGAGGTGAGCGCGTGATCCTGCAGCGCTCGTGGTCGGTGGACCCGGCGTTGCGTTCGTTGTTCGACAGCCTGTCGGACGCGCTGCTGTTGCTCGACCGGCACGGCCGCGTCGGCTTTGCCAACACCGCCGCAATGCGCCTGCTGTCGGTCGACGCGGGTGCGTCCATCGCGCAGTTGGCCGATGCGCTGGGCGAGCCTGCCGTGCTGTGGGTGCAGCAAGCCTTGTCGCCCCGCGGGTCCAGAGGGCTGCCGCCGCCCGCTCAATTGCGCGACGGGCGCAGCGCCGATCTGGCCTGGCAGCGGCTGGACGCCGTGCACTTTTCTCTGCGCGTGCAGCTTGCCGGCAGCGAACGGGCAGCGCCGCCCGGTCCGTCGGAACCGGCAGCGGCCCGCCTCGCAGATCCGCTCGGCATCCATTGGGCGTCCCCGTTTCCCTGCACCCTGCAGGACGCGGACTTTCGGCTCATCGACGTCAACCAGGCCTACCTCGATTTCACCGGCTTCAGCCGGGCGCAACTGGTCGGCCGGGACCCGATCGACCTGCAACCCGAAGAAGACCGGCTCGCCCACCGTGCCGAGCGGCAGCGACTGAGCGACAACTTCCAGCATGCCGACGTGCCGGCGCTGCTCGAGCGGCGGCTGATCGACGCGCAGGGCCATGAGCGATGGTTTCGCGCCGCCCGGCACCTGCTGGCGGACGGGGCGGGCCGCGCTGTCTACCTGGCGGTGCTTCAGGACAGCACTGCCGAGCACGTGGCGCGCGAGCGAGCCGACCGCTCGGCGCTGGAGCTGGACGACTGGTTCGTGCTGAGCCCGGTCGGCATGGTGCTGTTCGACGAGGCCGGCCTGCTGGTGCGCACCAACCCGGCGTTCGAGGCGCTGGCCGGCGTGGTGCCGGTGCTGATGTCGGAGGCGTCGGCCGCCCTCCAGCAGTTGCTGGCCTGGGAGCCCGGTGGGCCGGGTCAGACCGGTTCACCGTCGGCCTTGTTGCAGCCCGGTTCGAACCCCGCTGTCAACCAGGGCTGGTTGCCGCAGGCCGACGCTGGGCAGCGCCGGCTGCGCGCCATCGTCCGCTGCTATCGCACGCCGGGCGGGCAGCGGCGCTTCATGGGTGTGGTCGAAGACCGCAGCATGGAAGAAGAGCGCGATCTGGCGCAGATGCAGATCGGTGCGCTGATGGACACCGCCGGTGTCGGCCTGGCCACGTTCGCGGAGTCGTCGGGATGGGTCCGTCAGCGCCAGGCAGGACGCGCCGGTGACGTGCGCGGCGCGGGCCACCCGACAGCGGGGTCCGGGTCCGCCAACGCCGCCGTGCAATCGATCAGCCGCGAGATCGTGCTGCCTGAGTCGATGCCCGAATACGAGCGGCTGCAGGACGCGCTGCGCCACGCCACGCGGGCCGAGGTGCGCTATGCCATCCGCCATCCCGAGCTGGGCCAGCGCTGGCTGCTGACGCGCGTCGAACCGGCCACGCTGGCGTCCGGCAAACGAACCACCTCGGTGGTCACGCTCGACATCACCGAGCAACAGCAATCGCAGCAGCGCAGTGACCAGTTGCTGCGCGAGATGAGCACGATTCTGGAGAGCACCACGGCCGGCATCGCCTACCTGCGCGGCTCGGTGCTGGTGCGCTGCAACCGCCGCTTCGAGGCGATGCTGGGTTTGCGTGGCAAGGCGGTGGCGGGCAGCTCGCTGCATGAGCTGTTCAGCCACCATGCGCAGGCCCAGCGCATTGCCGCCGACACCTTGCAGGCGCTGACCGAAGGCACGCTGTTCGAGACCGAACTCGAGGTGCCGGCCCCCGACGGCTCCGGGCGCGCCTCGCAGTGGTACGCGCTGTCGGTGCGGCGCACCGGGCCGCGCTCGGAGCAGATGGAGGCGATCGCAGTGTTGTCGGACGTGACGCGTCTGAAGACGCAGCAGGTGGAGCTGGAAATCCTGGCGCGCGACCGCGAGCTGATGTTCAGCCTGTCCGGCGTGGGCATTGCGTTCCTGCGCGACGGGCGGATTCAACGCGCCAACGAAGCGTTTGCCCTGCTCTCGGGCTACGCGCCCGACGATTTGACCTCGCTGCCGGTGGGCATGCTGTTTCCGAGCCCGGCCGAGCATGAACGCTTCTGGCGCATCGAAGAAGCCAGCCTGCGCGACCACGAGCGCTGGGTGGGCGAGCGGCAATTGCGCCGCCACGACGGCCGGCTGCTGTGGGTGCAGGTGACCAAGCGCCTGGTGCGCGCGGGCGACCTGTCGGGCGGCATCATCGCCTCGTACGTGAACGTGGACGACCGCCACCGCGCCGAGCAGGCGGTGGCGTTGCAGGCCGAGCGCACGCGCGCCATCCTCGACTCGGTGCTGGTGGGCATCGTGACGGTGGGGCCGCGCGGCATCGAGTGGATGAACCGCTCGGCGCGGCGCATGTTCGGCGGCACGCTTTCAGACTTCATCAACCTGCCGATCAGCACCGCGGCCACGCCCGACCCCAACCACCCGTTCCGGCGGACGCAGTACATCGACGAGCTGGTCGAAGGGCAGGCGGAAACGTTCGAGTGCCGGGTCAAGGCGCGTGACGGCCGCGAGTTCTGGGTGGTCGGCAACGCGGTGGCCACCGGCCGCGAGTCGACCGGCAGGCAGCTCACCTACGCGCTGCTCGACATCGAGCGGCGTCGCCAGGCCGAGGCGCGCACCGCCGAGGCGCAGGCCTCGTTGCAGCGCATCATCGAAGCCGCGCCGATGGCCATCACCCTGCGCGACGCGCGCAGCCTGCGCATCCTGCAGGTCAACGAAGTGGCAGCGCGCAGCGCAGAAAAAACCATCCACGAGATCATTGGGCGCACGCCCGAGGAGATCTTCGAGCCCGCGGTGGCCGCGCTGCGCCGCCGCGACATGGAGGACGCACTGGCCTCCAGCGAGGTGACGCAGCGCGAGTACCGGTTCGTCTCCGGCGGCGAAATGCGCGTGTGGGACGCCCGCTACCTGCCGCTGGCCGCGCCGGGTCAGCCGCCGGACACGCTGCTGCTGGTGGCCACCGATGTGACAGAGCAGCGGGCAGCGCAGGAAGCGCGCTTCGAAGCGGCCATCGCGCAGCGCGAAATGCTGGTCAAGGAAGTGCACCACCGCATCAAGAACAACCTGCAGGGCGTGGCCGGCTTGCTGCAACAGATCGGCGTGCGACGCCCCGAGGTGGCGGCGCTGATGTCCGAGGTGGTCGGCCAGGTGCAGGCGATTGCGCAGGTCTACGGATTGCAGGTGGGCGTGACCGGCCCGCTGGGCGCGAAGAGCGTGGTCGAGGCGATTGCTGGCTCGGTGCAGCGCACCTTCGGGCGCGACATCACCTTCAGCGTCGAAGGCGCGTCGTCGCACCAGTGGGCGCTGCCCGAGGCCGAGTCGATCCCGATCGCGCTGACCATCAACGAGTTGCTGACCAATGCCGTCAAGCACTGCACGGCGGGTGACCATGGTGCGGTGAGTTGCACCCTGGTTTGCGGTGACGCCGGTGTGAGCGTCGTCATCGGCAACCCGGCGCGGCTGCCCGCAGGCTTCAATCTGGCGCGCTTTCCGGGCGGGGTGTCGGGCCTGGGCCTGGTGCGCGCCTTGCTGCCGCGGCGCAGCGCCAGCCTGACGATCGAACAGCAGGGCGAGCGCGTGGTGGCGACGGTGGCGCTGTCGCCACCCGGCGTGATGCGTCTGGAGACGTTGTGACGCGCATCTGCCTTTTCAGGGTGCTGGCTTTCAAGCAAAATCAACGGCTGCCCCGAGGCGGCAAAACCATCAAATCTGGGCAGCAACGTGACACAGGCTTGGGCGCATAGAGGAAAAATCCTGGTGGTCGACGACGACCGCCTGGTGCTCGCCACGCTGGCCCACGGCCTGACGCAGGCCGGCTACGACGTTATCGACGCCGACAACGGCGATGACGCGATCTTGCTGGCCCGCGAACACAAACCCGATCTGGCGCTGCTCGACATCCGCATGGAAGGCAAGAGCGGCTTCGACGTGGCGGCTTACCTGCGCGACTGGTGCCAGATGCCGTTCATGTTCCTGTCGGCGTTTTCCGACGACGACACCGTCAGCCAGGTGAAGGCGCTGGGTGCGGTGGCTTACCTCGTGAAGCCGCTGGACATTCGGCAGATCGTGCCTGTCGTCGAGGCGGCTTTCGTCGAGTTGCATGCGCGGCGCGGCGACGCGGCCGTGGCACCGGCCCGGCTCGACAGGTCACCCGCCAGCAATGAGCCGATCGCGCAGGTGGTGGCGATCGCCGTCGGCGTGCTGATGCACCGTTATTCGCTGTCGCGAAGTTCAGCGCTGGACCGGCTGCAGCGTCTGTCGGCCAGCGAAGGCCGGGCGTTGGCGGATCAGGCCGAGCGCCTGGTCGAGGCAGTGGAACTGCTGTCGCTGCCTGGGGCGGGGTGACGCGCGGTCGTGCATTTTTTTGCGGTGCCCCGCGCTGGAATTCGATGGTTCACTTTCGTACCATTTGCGGGGCCTGCGCCAAAGGTCGATGGTTCACTTTCATGAGTGAGTCCGCGCCGGGTGTCGGCCCGGCTGCCGAGTAACTTTCTTCTGAGGGCCCAGAAGAAAGTCACCAAAGAAGAGGGCCTCAACACGATTTGAGCTGTTCTTCCGGCTAGAAGATGCGGCTGTTGAAGATGGCCTCGGCTTGTTTCACCGAGCGCTACTTCACCATCGCTTCGCTGGTCTTCGTTCCGCGTTTTGGTTCGTCTTGACCGAGCGAATGCCTGTTTCGCTCGGTCAAGTTCGGGCTCATGACCTCTATGCAGATGAGCTGCACAAATCGTATTCAGGCCCTTTGCTTTGGTGACTTTCATTTGGGCCCGCAAATGAAAGTTACTCGGGTGTCGGGCCGATACCCGACGCGGACTCACTCATGAAAGTGAACTGTCGAGTTTCAGCACAGGGCACCGCAGGAGAAAGTTACTCGGCAGCCGAGCCGAGTCCCGGCGCGGACTCGAGCACGAGAAAGAACCCGCAAACACGAAGCGATCAGCCCAGACCCGCAGCGCCGTTAACCAAACGCGCATCAACCCCAAGCAAGCCCGCAGCGTCAACGATCTGCGCCCAGGTCGTCACGTCCACCGGCACGCCTTGCGCCACGCGCCGCACGCGCGACTCTCGCTCCGGGTCGCCCGCCACG
>JANNEI010000677.1:0-2660 GCA_031378565.1 Burkholderiales bacterium | reverse complement strand
GCGCACGCGGTGCATCGACACGGCGGCGTCGTAGTCGACCCACACCACGATCTCGCCCAGCGTGTTGCTGCCGAGTTCAGCCACGAAGCGGCCGGCGGGGGTGGTGCGTTCGAACAGCTTCACCTTCGGGATCGGCCGGTTGCCGATGCCGGGAACCGATTCGTCGCCTTGCGCCGCGCCCAACAGCACTGGCGACGAGCCGCGCAGGTGCACGCTCGAATCGAAGACGTAAAGCATCGCCAATTTCTTGTCGACGATCACGAAGTCCGCATCGGCGTTGTCGCGCGACTGGGCCACCCACGCCGCAAGCGTGGCGACGTCCGGTGAAGGTGTTTGCATGCCGAAATCCGCGACGCGGCGCGCCACCGGTTTGGCGCTCGCGTGAGGTGCACTCGGTGAGGCTGAACGCGTCGCACCTCCCAGGCTCGACTGCATCACGGGCGGCAAGGTGATGGCGAGCACCGCGGCACCGATCAGCAGGCCGCGGCGCAGGCTTTCGCTCAATGCGGTCCATTCGGCCAACTCCGGTGCGGGTTCGGGATTCATGGGGGGCGGATGAAGATTCAGGTTCCGTTCGCGCTCTTGAAGGAAAGCCGCCGGCAGCCGGTGAACCCGGTGCCGGCGGCGGCTACATCAAGCGGTGTCGCGGCCTCAGTTGCGGTCGGCGCGCGCGGGACGGTTGTTCGACATCGTGCCGTCGGTGGACGTCGAGCCGGAACTGTTCATCGAGCCGCTCGAACGGTCGGTCGTCGAACCCGTGTTGTCGCGGTTCATCGTGCCGGTGCTGTCAGGCGTCGTGCCGCTCTTCATCGTGCCGGAGGTGTCGCTGGTGGCACCCGGTTTCACGGTGACCGCCGACGTGCCGGGCTGTGTGGGCACGGTCTGGCTTTGCGCCTGTGGGTTGGTCGGCGTGACTTCGGTGCTGGTGCCGGTGGCGGTTTGCGCATAAGCGAAACCGATGGCTCCCACCATGGCGGCGGCTGCTGCGGTCGAAACGATAGTCTTGTATGCGTTCATCTTGAAAACTCCTGGAGACGTGGAAAGGTTGAAGGACTCGCCGGTCATGCCGGACAACTGAAGACTAGGCGCGCAGCCACGTGTTTTGCGTCGGGCATCGACGGGCATCCATGTAGGAAGATGCCGCACATTTTTCAGACTGAAAACGGTCGCGAAGCCAGCATTGGCGCGGTCCGACGCCCGTGCGCGGCGAACGCCTACAGACCCGGTCAACGCGCTGCGCGAAGCTGTCTCGTCGAGACGAAACAAGACGTACCGCAGCCGCTTTCATGAACCTCAATCCGCCCTGCGTCCTTGTCGATACCGAGCGCTGGCGCGACGCCGCCGACCGAGCGCCGGCCACTCGACAAGGCAGCTCGGGCGACTGGACGGCAGCGGCACTGCGCGATCTGATCGGCTGCAAGTTTGCGCATGACCAACTCATCGTGGTGTCCCACCGCCAGCCGTTCGAGCACCAGCGCGTCGATGGCCGCGTTTGCATCACGCGGCCGAGCAGCGGATTGGTCAGTGCGGTGGAACCGGTGGTGCGCGCTTGTGCAGGTACCTGGATCGCGCATGGCAGCGGCAATGCCGACCGCGAATTCGTTGACGAGGCAGACGTGTGGCGTGCGCCGTCAGACGCGGGTTCGTACCGCCTGCGTCGCGTGTGGCTCACGGCGGCTGAGCACGCCGGCCACACCGACGGATTTTCGAACTCCGGGCTCTGGCCGCTGTGCCACGTGGTGCATCTGCGGCCTTCGTTCACAGAGTCGGACTGGCTGCACTACCGTGCCGTCAACCAGCGCTTTGCCGATGCGGTGCTGCGCGAGGCAACCCGACCCGACCCGATCGTGATGGTGCACGACTACCAGCTGGCCCTGGTGCCGGCGATGCTGCGCCAGCACCTCCCGCGCGCCAGCATCGTGAGCTTCTGGCACGTGCCCTGGGCGCACGCCGAACAGATGCGGGTGTGCCCCTGGCTGCACGAAGTCGTCGACGGCTTGCTGGGCAGCGACATCGTGGGTTTCCAGACGCCGCAGCACCAGCGCAACTTCGTCGAGTCGGCCCATCGGTTGGGCAGGCTCGTGGATCAAGGCGACCGTCCGGCGGCGTGGCACCCACGGCATCGGGCGCGGGCACGCGACTATCCCGTCTCGATCGCCTGGCCTACGCCAGCCGAGGCAGGGTCGCTGCCTTCGGTGCATCAATGCAAAGCCGACGCCGCGGCGCGCTGGCGGCTGCCTGCGGGCGGCAAGCTGATCGTCGGCATCGACCGGTTCGACTACACCAAGGGGCTGATCGAACGGCTGCGCGCAGTCGAGCAGTTGCTGCTGGCCCAGCCGCAATGGCAGGGGCGCTTGCGCTTCGTGCAAGTGGCGGCACCCACGCGCACCGCGCTGCGCGACTACGCCGGCTTTCGTGAGCAGGTGGTCGACGAAGTCATGCGCATCAACGCACTCTTCGCCAACAAGGGCGCAGGGCAGGGAGCAGGACAGGGTGCAGGCGATGTGACCGGTGACAGCGCCGGCCCCATCGTGCTGCTGAACCGGCACCACGACCGCGCCGCCGTCAACGCGCTCTACCGCGCCGCCGACCTGTGCCTGGTGACCAGCCTGCACGACGGGATGAACCTGGTCTGCAAGGAATTCGTGGCTGCGCGTGAC
>JANNEI010000671.1:0-4384 GCA_031378565.1 Burkholderiales bacterium | reverse complement strand
ACCTCGACGCAGCGGTGCTGCGCGGTCCACTTGTCGATCTTGCGCTGGCCCGATTGCGTGAACTGCACCAGGCTTTCCATCAGCGTGGTCTTCATCAGGCAGAACACCGGCTGCACCTGCACGCCGCCATCGGTGCGCGTGGCGGCCATCGCGATCTCGGCATCGTTTTCAACCAGCGCGTCCGCCAGCCGCGCCACCAGGTCTTCGGGGAAGTCGGGTGTGTCGCAGGGCACGGTCACGAGGTAGGGCGTTTCACAGCGCTCCAGCCCCGTCAGAAAGCCCGCCAGCGGGCCTGGCTGATCGGGCAGGGCATCGGGCCACACCGGCACACCGAAGGCGTCGTAGGCCCCGAGATTGCGGTTGGCATTGATCAGCACGTGCTCGACCTGCGGGCCGAGACGCATCAGCGCATGCATCGCCATCGGAATGCCGAGGTGGTTTTGCAGGCCCTTGTCGACGCCGCCCATGCGGCTGCCGCGGCCGCCGGCCAAAATCAGCCCGGTGATGTCTTGCTTGTCGATCGACGGCATGCGTGCTCAGCCGCCGATGTAATGCATCTCGACGCGGCGCTCGCCCGCGCCGGCATCCGGCACGCCGGCACCGCGAAGTTCGGAATAGCGGTCATCGCGTCGCTGCCAGATGTGGCCGATGGCGGCGCTGATCTGCGCGTCGGTGCAGTCGCCGCGCAGCAAGGCGCGCAGGTCGTGTCCGTGGGTCGCGAACAGGCACAGGAACAGCTTGCCCTCGGTCGACAGCCGCGCCCGGTTGCAGTCGTGGCAAAACGCCTGGGTGACGCTGGAAATCACGCCCACCTCGCCGCTGCCGTCGGCATAGCGCCAGCGCTCGGCCGTCTCCCCCAGCGTGTTGGCACCGATGGCTTGCAGAGGAAACACCGCATTGATGCGCTCCAGCACCTGCGCCGACGGCAACACCTCGTCCATGCGCCAGCCGTTGGTGGCACCCACGTCCATGTACTCGATGAAGCGCAGGATGACCGACGAGCCTTTGAAGTGGCGTGCCATCGGCACGATCTCGGCGTCGTTGGTGCCGCGCTTGACCACCATGTTGACCTTGATCGGGCCCAGGCCCACGCGCTCGGCGGCCTCGATGCCTTGCAGCACCTCGGCGACCGGAAAGTCGGCGTCGTTCATGCGGCGGAAGGTCGCGTCGTCCAGCGCGTCCAGGCTGACGGTGATGCGCTGCAGGCCAGCGTCTTTCAGCGCCTGCGCCTTCTTGGCCAGCACCGAGCCGTTGGTGGTCAACGTCAGATCGAGTGGCGTGCCGTCGGGTGTGCGCAGTTCGCTCAACATCGCAATCAGCACTTCGAGGTGCTTGCGCAGCAGCGGCTCGCCGCCGGTGAGACGAATCTTCTGCACGCCGTGCGCCACGAACAAGCGCGCGGTGCGGGTGATTTCCTCGAAACTCAGCAGCGAGGTCTGCGGCAGGAAGCTGTAGTGCGTGTCGAACACTTCCTTCGGCATGCAGTAACTGCAGCGGAAGTTGCAGCGGTCGGTGACGGAGATGCGCAGGTCGCGCAGCGGCCGCGCCAGCGTGTCGGCAATCAGGCCGGTGGGCGCGTGCAGGACGCCCGGAATGTGAGGCACAGACGCTGCGTAGCGGTGGTCTGCGAGGGGAATGACTTTGTCTGCCATGCCCCGATTGTGCCTTCGCGGGCAAGCCCCTGCGGTCGGCCTCAGCGCAAGCTTGTGACCGCGGCGGCAGGTGCCTCGGCTGCGCCGTCCACACGGCGCGCGCCGGTGAAGCGCTGGTGCCAGTACGCGAAGCGCATGTCTTCGACGCGAACCTCGCCGCCGGGTCGCGGCGAGTGAATGAACTTGCCTTCGCCGACGTAGATGCCGACGTGCGAGAACGTGCGCTTCAGCGTGTTGAAGAACACCAGGTCGCCGGGCTTCAACTCATCGCGCGAGACCTTGAGAAACCCTGGCGCGCTGGCCTGTTCGTCGGCCCGCCGCGGCAGCACCCGGCCCAGGCTCATCTCGAAGATGTGGCGCGTGAAGCCGCTGCAGTCGAAGCCGACGTCCTGAGTCGACCCGCCGCGCCGATAAGGCACACCGAGAAAGTTCATCGCGGTGATGACCATGTCGGACGCGGTGTCCCGCACCTGGCGCACCAGCGGCGATTCGACCTGTGCCGCCGTGTTCGGCAGCAAGCCCTTCTCGGCCAGCAGGCGCAGCACGGGATCGGGCGATTCGTCGGGGGCAGCCAGTGCGGCGGTGCTGCCTGCGAGCAGTGCCGTCACGAGGAGGCAGCGCGTCAGCAGGCGAGGGGGGGTCAACGGCATGGCGCGCAGGATAGGTGACGCTGCAGGGAGGGTCAAGCCTGGAAACACCCGGCTACGCACCTGTCAACCGGCAGAAAGCTGAGTCAGGACAATCGCCGCGCAAACTTGCTGGTTCGTTCCCTCATTCGAAAGGCTCCCGATGTTCAACGCCCTCTTGCTCGAAAAATCCGACGCCGGTTTCGGAGCCGCCGTCCGGGTTGACGATGAAGCCGACCTGCCCGATGGCGACGTGCTGGTCAGCGTGGCGCACTCCACGCTCAACTACAAGGACGGCCTGGCCATCACCAACAAGAGCCCGGTGGTGCGGGCCTGGCCGATGGTGGCGGGCATCGACGGGTCGGGCACGGTGCTGGAGAGTTCGCATCCGAACTGGAAAGCCGGCGACGCCTTCGTCCACAACGGCTGGGGTGTGGGCGAAACGCGCTGGGGCTGCCTGGCGCAGAAGGCGCGCTTGAAGGGCGACTGGCTGGTGAAGCGGCCGGCGGCGTTCGACAGCCGGCAGGCGATGGCGATCGGCACCGCCGGCTACACCGCGATGCTGTGCGTGATGGCGCTCGAACGGCAGGGCGTAAAGCCCGGCGACGGCGAGATGCTGGTGACTGGCGCGACCGGCGGCGTGGGCAGCGTGGCGACGGCGCTGCTGTCGAAACTCGGCTATCGGGTGACGGCGGCCACCGGCAAGCTGAGCGAGGCGGACTACCTGAAGGCGCTGGGTGCCACGAACGTCATCGACCGGGCCGAACTGTCGGCCGCCGGCAAGCCCTTGCAGAAGGAACGCTGGGCGGCGGTGGTCGACGCGGTGGGCAGCCACACGCTGGTCAATGCGCTGGCGCAGACGCGTTACGGCGGTGTGGTGGCGGCCTGCGGGTTGGCGCAGGGCGCAGACCTGTCGGGCACCGTGATGCCGTTCATTCTGCGCAGCGTGACCCTGGCCGGCATCGACAGCGTGATGGCACCGTTGCCGCTGCGCCAGCTGGCCTGGGACCGACTGGCGCAAGACCTGGACCCGGCTCGGTTGGAAACCATGATCGACGACGTGGCGCTGTCGGGCGCGGTGGCCAAGGCGCATGCGTTGATGGCCGGCAGCGTGCGCGGCCGGGTGGTGGTGACGATCTGAAAACGCGGTTCAGCGGATCAGCTTCGACACGGACCTGAACGCCGGATGCTGGCTGGTCTGCAGCCACTCGAACAGCACCATCTCGGTCGTCACCAGATCGGCCCCGATCGCGCCGGCCCGCGCGATGGCGGCCTCGCGGTTGTGCGCATGGCGCGAGCCGATGGCGTCTGTGACCAGCTTGACGTGGAAGCCGGCCTCGATGAGGCCCATCACGCTTTGCAGCACGCACACATGCGCTTCGCAGCCGGCGACCACCAGCGTCTTCCGATCTGGCGGCAGCAGCGCCAGGAAGCCTGGCTCGGCCGCGGCGGAGAAATGGAACTTCGCGAAAGTGGTGTCGCACAGCGCCTTCAGCTCGGGCACGTTCGGCCCCAGCCCGGCCGGGTTCTGCTCGGTGCCGATGACAGGCAGCTTCAGCTCGCGTGCGGCGATGGCGAGCTGGGCGCAGCGGCGGATCAATTCGTCGGCGCGGTCGATGGCGGGCATCAGGCGCAGCTGCGGGTCGATGATGAGCAGGGTGGAATCGGCGCTGCGGCAAGCTGCATTCATGGCGGTCCTTTCGTTGTGACGGCGTTCCCCGCATCGGCAGGAGCTGATTTGTGTCAGCGCCAACACAGGCAGAGTACCTAAGATGTGGCGACACCCGATTGCCAAGGATTCTCCATGCTGATGACCGCCGAGGAATACCGAGAGTCGCTGCGCCGCTACAAGCCGCGCGTTTTCGTCGACGGCGAAAGCATCGCCAGCGTGGCCGATGCGCCGTCGCTGCGTCCCGGCATCAACGCGCTCGGCGTCAGCTACGACTTCGCCTTGCGTCCGGAACTGGCGCCGTTGATGCAGGCGGTGCAGCACACCAGCGGCAAGACGGTGAACCGCATGCTGCACATCAACCAGAGCAGCGGCGACTTGTTGAACAAGCTCGAAGCGGTGCGCCTGCTGTGCCAGGAAACCGGCTGCGCGCAGCG
>JANNEI010000644.1:0-4978 GCA_031378565.1 Burkholderiales bacterium | reverse complement strand
CGCCCACCGAAGAACATCGCGAAGTTGGCGAGCATCGAAATGGCCCCTGCCATGGTGGCGCTGACGGTGCTGATGAGGATGTCGCGGTGCTTCACGTGGGCCAGTTCATGCGCCATCACGCCGCGCAGTTCGCGCTCGCTGAGCGAGCGCAGGATGCCGGTGGTGGCGGCCACCGCGGCGTGTTCGGGGTTGCGGCCGGTGGCGAAGGCGTTCGGCGCGTCTTCGTTGATCAGGTAGACCTTGGGCATCGGAAGCCCGGCCTTTTGCGCCAACTCGCGCACCATGCCGTAGAACTGCGGCGCGGACGTCTCGTCGACCTGTTGCGCGTTGTACATCTTCAGCACCAGCTTGTCGGAAAACCAGTAGCTGAAAAAGTTCATGGCGATGGCCACCGCCAGCGCCAGCATCATCCCGTTGCGCCCGCCCAGCAGCGAACCGATGGCCATGAAGAGGGCCGTGATCGCGGCCATCAGGATGGCGGTCTTCATCAGATTGAACATGTTTTCTTCCTCCGTTGGCCCATCAGATGCGGCTGGCCCGCCTCGGTTCAATGGCGCGATCAGCGCATGGTGGTCAAGCCCGCCAGGCGCTGGCCCACCCAGTCCGGCTGGCCTTGCAGAAAGTCGCGCGTGCGCAGCCGCTTGCCTCCGGGACGCTGCAGTTCGGTCAGGCACAGCGCGCCTTCGCCGCACGCCACGGTGATTCCGTGTGCGTCGACGCCGAGCACGCTGCCCGGCTCGGCTGCCACGTCAACAGGCACCACGCCGGCGCGCCAGACCTTGAAGGCAGCGCCGCCGAGGCTGCTGCTGGCACCGGGGAACGGGTCGAACGCGCGCACGCGCCGTTCAATCGACGGTGCCGGCAGACGCCAGTCGATCAGCGCCTCGGCCTTGTCGATCTTGTGCGCGTACGTGATGCCTGCCGCGGGCTGCGGCGTGGGCACCAGCGCCCCGCGTGCCGCGAGCCCCAGCGCCTCGACCACCAGCCGACCCCCCAGCGGGGCCAGCCGCTCATGCAAGGTGGCGGTGGTGTCTTCCGGCGCGATGCGCAGCGGCTCGACCAGCAGCATGTCGCCCGTGTCCAGCCCGGCGTCCATTTGCATGATGGTGATGCCGGTGCGCTCGTCGCCCGCCTCGATGGCTCGGTGGATGGGAGCCGCACCACGCCAGCGCGGCAACAGCGAAGCGTGGATGTTCAGGCAGCCCAGCCGCGGCAGGTCCAGAACCCATTGCGGCAGGATCAGCCCGTAGGCCGCCACCACCATCACGTCGGCCTGCGCAGCCTGCAGGGATTCACGCGCGCGCTGCGCATCGTCGGGGTACTTGCCGTCCAGCCGCAGGCTGTGCGGTTGGGCCACCGCAATGCCGTGTTGCAGCGCGAAGGCTTTCACCGGAGACGGGTGCAGCCTCAATCCCCGACCGGCAGGTCGGTCGGGCTGGGTCAGCACCAGCGGCACGTTGAAGCCGGCGGCATGCAACTGAGCGAGCGCCACCTCGGCGAACTCGGGTGTCCCGGCAAAGACGACGCGCATCGGTTCAGCCGCGCAGGTCGTCGCGCATCTTCTTCAGCATCTTGGTCTTGATGCGGTCGCGCTTGAGCGCGCTCAGGTACTCGACGAACACCTTGCCGAGCAGGTGGTCCATCTCGTGCTGGACGCACACGGCAAGCAAGCCTTCGGCGTCGATTTCGCGAGACTGCCCGGCGCGGTCGAGCGCGCGCACCGTCACCCGGGCGTGGCGTTGCACCTTGTCGTAGATGGCCGGCACCGACAGGCAGCCTTCGTCGCTGAAGCTCATCTCGCTGCTGCGCGCCGTCAACTCGGGGTTGATCAGCACGTGCGGGTCGTCGCGGGCGTCCGAGGTGTCGATCACGATCACGCGTTCGTGCACGTCGACCTGCGTCGCGGCCAAGCCCACGCCATCGGCGTCGTACATGGTTTCCAGCATGTCGTCGACCAGCTGGCGGATGCGTGAGTCGACACGTTCGACCGGCTTGGCGACGCTGTGCAGTCGGGGATCGGGGTAGCGAAGGATGGAGAGTTTGGCCATGACGTGGTTGCAAAATCGAGCGCTTCGGCACCTTGCGCAGGAGCGTCAACGCGGTGTGGAGCCAGCGCAACGCCGTAAGGTGTGACAGGCCTCACACCTTGGCCCGCGGCGGCTCACTTTCGTTGCGATATCAAGGGTTTAGAGGCAGAATCTGCGAAACTGATTGAGCATTTTCGCCGAACTGCGACTGCCGTGGGCACGCTCTGCATCACAACCCTATCCCGCCATTTTCGTACCCTTCGGCGGCTGGAGATTCAAGTTCATGACGCGTCGCACCTGTTCCGCCTCCATCCTGCGCAGTGCCGCCCTGGTCATGGCCGCGGCCGCAGCCCTGACTGGCAACCCGGCGACAGCAGCAACCTACCCCATCACCGAGCAGCAGCGAAGCACCGCCCAGAAAGCAGCCCAGGCCGGCGTGCCGCTGTCTGAACTGGTGGCGAACGCCCCCGACACCTACACCGTGAAGCGTGGAGACACGTTGTGGGACATCTCCAAGCTGTTCCTGAAAAGCCCCTGGCGCTGGCCCGAGCTGTGGGGCATGAACCTGCAGGAGATTCGCAACCCGCACCTGATCTACCCGGGCCAGATGCTGTACCTCGACAAGTCTGGCGGGCGGGCACGCTTGCGCATGGGCCAACCGGTGGGCGCTGCCGACGGCACCGTCAAACTGTCGCCGCGGGTGCGCAGCGAGGCGCTGGGCGACGGGGCCATCGCCTCGATCCCGTTCAACCTGATCGAACCGTTCCTTAACGAGGCCATCATCTTCCAGGGCAACGAGCTGGAGGTGGCACCTCGCATCGTGGCCGCACAAGAAGGCCGCGTGTTGCTGTCGCGCGGTGAAAACGCCTACGTGCGAGGCGAGTTGGGCGCTGACCGGGCGTTTCGCATCTTCCGCGAAGCAAAGCCGCTGAAGGACCCCGGCACCGGGAAAATCCTCGGGTACGAGGCCGCATACGTCGGCGCGGCCGAGTATGTTCGCCAGGGCGAGATCCGAACCGGTGCCGACGGCAAGCCCGAAATCGTGCCGGCGACCTTCGTGATCACCAGCACGCGCCAGGAGGCGAATGTCGGCGACCGCTTGTCGCCGGTTCCGGCGCGCGAGTTCAGCAACTACGCACCGCACGCCCCTTCAACGGCGGTGGCAGGCCAGATCGTCTCGATCTATGGCGACGGCTTGTCGGCTGGGCAGAACCAGATCGTGGCGCTGAACCGCGGTGCCTCGGACGGCATGGAGCGTGGGCATGTGCTGGCGCTGTGGAGCGCCGGAACCCGGGTCATCGACAAGACCGACCCTGCGCGGCCCAACCTTGCGTTGCCGGACGAACGGCACGGGCTGCTGTTCGTGTTCCGCGTCTTCGACCGCATGTCGTACGCCCTGATCCTGTCGGTCAAGGATCCCGTGAAGGCCGGCGACCGCTTCACGCAGCCTTGAGCCTGCGCTCGGGCAGGTGCGACACGGCGACCCACTCGCGTCAGCCGTGATCGACCGCGATGAACTGACGGGCTGGCTGCGCCTGCTGGAGACGCCGCAGGTCGGGCGTGAATCGGCCCGCAAGTTGCTGGCGGCTTTCGGCTCGCCGCAAGCTGCTGTCGACGCGACCACCAGCGTCCGCCGCGAAGTGGTCGGTCCCGGCCCCGCAGCAGCGCTGTCCCGGCTGCCACCCGAACTCGACGCGCTGGTTTCGACCACCTTGGCCTGGCTGCAAGCAGACGACGCGCCGGCCCCGCGCCACATCCTCACGCTGGGCGACCCGCAGTACCCATCGGCGCTGCTCGAAACTGCCGACCCGCCGCTGCTGCTGTACGCGCAGGGGCGTGTCGGGCTGCTGGGCCGGCCGTCGGTCACGGTGGCGGTTGTCGGCAGCCGAAACCCGACGCGCCAGGGCAGCGACAACGCGCGTGCTTTTTCGGCCCACCTCAGCCGGGCCGGGCTGGTGGTCGTGTCGGGTCTGGCCGTCGGCATTGACGGGGCGGCGCACGAGGGCGCGCTGGAGGGACCGGCCGGAACCATCGCCGTGGTGGGCACGGGGCTCGACCGCGTCTACCCCGGCCGCCATCTCGACCTGGCCCGGCGCATCGCCTGCGAAGGCCTGCTGGTCAGCGAATACGCTCTGGGCACGCCGCCGCTGCCAGCCAACTTCCCGCTGCGCAACCGAATCATCGCGGGCCTGTCGCGCGGCACCCTGGTGGTCGAGGCGGCATTGCAGTCGGGCTCGCTGATCACCGCCCGGCTGGCCCTGGAAGCCGGCCGCGACGTGTTCGCCATTCCGGGGTCGATTCATTCGCCGCTGTCCCGTGGCTGCCACACGCTGATCAAGCAAGGTGCCAAGCTGGTCGACAGCGCGCAGGACATTCTCGAAGAGTTCGGCCAGGCTGCAGGGCCAGGTACCGGCACGCCAAGCGCCGAAAGCGCGGCGACCACCGATCCCCTCCTGGAAGCGCTGGGCTTCGATCCGGTGGGCCTGGAAGCCCTGGTGGCCCGCACGGGAAGATCGGCCGCCGACCTGAATGGCAGCCTGCTCGAGTTGGAACTCGACGGTCGCGTGTCACGGCTGCCCGGCCAGCTGTTCCAGCGCACTGCGCAGGGCTGATCGCCGGCACCCCTGCGGTATAGTGATCCCATGTTCGATGTGCTCGTGTACCTGTACGAAAATTACTGGCGACCCGACGCCTGTCCGGACCATGCCCAGCTGACGCGCAAGCTGTCTTCGGTGGGCTTCGAGACGGACGAAATCCAGGAAGCGCTGTCGTGGCTCGACGGGCTGGCGGGTGCGGCCGAGTCTTATGTCGGCGAGCAAGGCGACCGCAGCATGCGGGTCTATTCCCCCGCCGAGCAGGAGCACCTGGGCGAAACGTCGATCGGCTTCATCAGCTTCATGGAATCGGCTGGCGTGCTGCCGCCGCCGATGCGCGAGATGGTGATCGATCGC
>JANNEI010000641.1:0-1515 GCA_031378565.1 Burkholderiales bacterium | reverse complement strand
GAAGGCAGTTTGCGCGTTCGGCACGCCGGGAAAATTGCCGCCCACCGCCACGTTCATCAGCAGGTAGAACGGCTGGTCGAACGGTGCCGGCCACGGGTTGATGTCGGCCTTCTTCTTCGCCGCCACGCCCTGGCCCTTGCGGGTGCGGCTGCAACTCCACCAGAAGTCCTGCGTCGCCCACACCTGGCCGTCGATGGCCCAGCGAATCTCGCCCGGCTCCCACTCGACCGCATAGACGTGCCAGTCACCGACCGTGCTGCCACCCGGCAACGGGTGCGTGTGCGTCAGCAACGAGCGCGCCGGAAAACCCGAGCCGAAGTGGGTGCTGCCCAGCACCTGCATCGGCCTCTCGCCGACGATCTCCATCACGTCGATCTCGCCCGACGCGGCCCAGCCGCCGTAGGTGTCGTCCTGCGGCAGCATCCACAGCGCGGGCCACAGGCCCTTGCCCGAAGGCACCCTGGCGCGGAACTCGAAGCGGCCGTACAGCTTCGTGAACAACGGCGTGCCGTCGCGTTGCCGGCTCTTCAGGCGCGCCGAGGTGTAGCCGCAGCCGTGCAGCGATTCCTTCAGCGCGCGGATGTGCAGCAGGCTGTCCCTGACGAACACGTTCGCGGGATCGTCGGTGTAGTACTGCAGCTCTTCGTTGCCCCAGCCCGGCACCCAGCGGTGGGTCGTGTAGTCGAAGAAGCCGTTGCCGAGGTCGAAGTCCCACTTCGTGAGGTCGATGCTGTCGCCATCGAACTCGTCGCTCCAGACCAGCCGCCAGTCCGTCGGTGCGTGGCCTGCGGCATGCGCGCTCATGGCAGCAAACGACCCGCCGCATCGAAGGCCAGCGCCCACGCTGCGTCGGGCAACAAGCCCACGGTCTGCCCGGCCGCGCACTGCGCATGCTCGGTGCCGACCTTGGCGTTCAGCAGTTCGCTCACCCCGTCGACACGCAAGTGGATGATGGACGAGTCGCCCAGGTGCTCGGCCAGCACCACGGTGGCGGGCACGCCCGGACCGGCGGGCGCGAGGTGCAGGTGTTCGGGACGCAGGCCCATGCGCTGCGCACTGTCAGGGGCCGAACCCGCCAGCGCCTGCCACAGCGCCTGGTGCGCGGCGGCCGCGCCGGTCGCGGCCGGGCGGTCGACGAGGATGATGCGCGGCGCGCCCAGGAAGGTGGCCACGAATTCGTTGGCCGGGCGGTTGTACAGGTCCATCGGCGCGCCGAGCTGCTCGACATGGCCCTTGTTGAACACCGCGATGCGGTCGCCCATCGTCATCGCCTCGACCTGGTCGTGGGTGACGTAGATCATGGTCGTGCCCAGCTCCTTGTGCAGGCGCGACAGCTCGATGCGCATGTTCACGCGCAGCGCAGCGTCCAGGTTCGACAGCGGCTCGTCGAACAGGAACACCTTGGGCTTGCGCACGATGGCGCGGCCGATGGCCACCCGCTGGCGCTGGCCGCCCGACAGCTCCTTCGGAAAGCGTTTCAACAGCTCGGTGATGCGCAGGATGTCGGCCGTGCGG
>JANNEI010000633.1:0-2687 GCA_031378565.1 Burkholderiales bacterium | reverse complement strand
GCGGTTGAGCGCGGGGTTGAGGCAGTTCGCGCCGCTGAGCATGGGGTTGAGGCGGTCAGAGGTGCCGGAGCGGCAGCCGCAAAGGGGGCGTCGACTCTGAAACCCGGCCCGTTTGCAAAGGAATCGATTCCTGGGCACATGGGTAAGCCATTTGCCGCAGAACAGAATCAGGTCAACGCGTTGATGGGGAAGAACGGCTGCCACACGTGTGGGACAACGAATCCCGGTACGAAGAGTGGCAACGCGGTCGTTGACCATCAACCACCACAAGCGCTTGGTGAAACCAAGCAGTTCCTACCGCATTGCATCGACTGCATGCGTCGTCAAGGTGGGCAGACGCTTCAGGAACTGATCAAGAGGGGGAGCAACTGATGCCGAGAGTTGTACTTAGTCCTCCGAACGCGATCCTGTTCGTGTTTGACCCGACGAACAACGACGCAGTGATTCCTCCTTACATCAACGGCGACCTGACGGCCGCAACCGACACGTGTGTCTCTGTTGGAACCAGGGCTGAAGTTGACGTTGACACCGAGATCTCGCTGGATTTGGGGGGCACAGCGCCGATTGACTTGCAGCAGGTCTACTTCGGGGCAATCGGTACGCCGGGCGGCAAGGTGGCTGTAGTCACCTCGCAGTTCCAGCGCTTGTTGGAGCTCGAAGTTCCTATCGGCTCTGTCGCAGTCTCGATTTGGGTTGATGACCGTCGCAATCCCGCGCGAGTCGTGGTGAGCATCAGGCCAGAGCCCTCGCGATGAGCGTATTTCCTTGCGGCAAAGGGAATTACTGGACTCGGGAAGCATGCTGACGAGTCCATTCCGGCTAGATCGGCAGCCCGAGACTTCAAAGCAGCCGAATGTGCTGAGTCAATGCAATTGGGGCCAAGACTTGTTGCCAAACTTGCGGGACGACGAATCCAGGCACTAAGTCAGGCAACTTCGTCCCAGATCACCAACCGCCGTCTGCTTTGAACGCAAAAGGCGAGCCGCAACGCCTTTATCCAGAGTGCATCAATTGCAGCCGGGAGCAAGGTCTTGAGATCGCACGTCAACTTCGGCCGGGGGCGATGATGGCGACCTCGACACGAGTAGCACCACCGAATTCCTTGGTTCTTGTCGAAGATTCAAGTGGTGGTGAACTCCCGACTTTCATGAATCAGTCGCTCATTGCCGCAACGGCTTCCTGCGTAGCCGTCGGCTGTAGAGCTGAAGATGACGGGGAGACGGAAGTCGTGCTTGGACTTTGCAGCAGTGTCGACACTGGCAAGCAGCCGGAGTTTGAAGGGCTGCTTCAAACCCCAAATCGAGGGAGTGTCTGAATTTCTGTGTTCGAGGCGGATCGTTGAATTCGTCTTTGCTTGATGTTCTTTGAAAAGAGGCCCCTGCCAGGGACGGAGGGCAGGCTTGCGCAAGTGCGATTGTTCGTCGGTATAGCACTGGCCGGGGAAACCGCCCCTTCAAACCCCCAACAACTTCGCCAGCGGCCCATGGTTCGCGCTCAGCACGGCCGACTCACCCGCCAGCACCACACGGCCCTTTTCCAGCACCACCGCGCGGTCGGTGTGGGCCAGCACGGCGCGGTAGTTGCGGTCGACGATCAGGGTGCTGATGCCGCTGCTGCGGATGGCGCTGACCACGCGCCAGATCTCGGCCACGATCAGCGGGGCCAGGCCTTCGGTGGCTTCGTCGAGGATCAACAGGCGCGGGTTGGTCATCAGCGCGCGGCCAATGGACAGCATCTGCTGCTCGCCGCCCGACAGTAGCTGCCCGCCAAGCCCCAGCCGCTCGCCCAGGCGTGGAAAGGTGGCTAGCACGCGCTCCAACGTCCAGTGCTTGCGGCCGTCGATGCCGGCGCGGGCCGACATGACCAGGTTCTCGCGCACCGACAGGTTGGGGAAGATGCCGCGGCCTTCGGGCACGTAGCCGATGCCCAGTCGCGCCATGCGCTCGGGCGCACGGCCGGTCACGTCTTGCGCGCGGCTGCCTTCGCCCCAGCGCACCTGGCCCGAGGCCGGGCGCACATAGCCCATCAGGCTGCGGATCAACGTGGTCTTGCCCATGCCGTTGCGCCCCAGCAGACCCATCGCCGTGCCCTCGGGCAGGCTCAGGTCCACGCCGCGCAGGATGTGGCTGTCGCCGTAGTAGGTGTTGAGCGACTGGACGGCCAGCATCAGTGGCCCCGGCCCGTGGTGGGGCGCGTGCTGGAATCGCTCGTGGACACGTCGGCGTCCTCACCCAGGTAGGCCACCTGCACGTCGCGGTTGCTGCGGATCAGGTGCGGCAGGTCGCTGGCGATCACCTCGCCGTTGACCATCACGGTGATCCGGTCGGCCACGCGAAACACCGCGTCCATGTCGTGCTCGACGAGTAGCACGGCGTGGCCGTGCTTCAAGGTGCTCAACAGTTTGAGCATGCGGTCGGTTTCTTCCGAGCCCATGCCAGCCAGCGGCTCGTCGAGCAGCAGCACGCGGGGCCGCGTGGCCACGCACATGGCGATTTCGAGCTGACGCTGGCCGCCGTGGCTGAGCGAGCCGGCGCTGCGCTGCGCATCGTCGTGCAGACCGGCGGCGTCGAGCGCCTGGTGCGCCGCGCGCACGCTGGCACCGCAGCGCGCCGCCGATTCCCACAGGGCCCACGGTCGCGGCTGCGCGGCTTGCGCGGCGAGGCGGCAGTTCATATATATATATATAT